>JAOACU010000415.1 GCA_026417715.1 Anaerolineae bacterium
GTCACGAATAATCCCGCACGCGTGCAACAGCAACGAACTGTGATCGAGTGCAAGCCACGCATAGAGCACGCGCAAATAGTTTTCGATGTTGCCACTTGGGCGCAGTGTCACTTCGCCGCGCCTTGCCGTGCGATCCACCCACCCTTTTTCTGCATGCGACTCGAATTGAATGACGCCATTCTGCATCGTCGTCCGAATCTGCCAGACGCCGTATTTTTCAAATGGGATGAACAACTCGCCCGGTTCGGAACGCACACGCACCGCAAGCGCGCTTGGATCGAAAGGAACAATAAACGCGGCATATCGCGCCAGAATCTGTGCGCGCATCGCCGCGTCACATTCGTCCAGTAACAACGACACGCGCCAGTCAGCAATCGAGAGGGTTAGTTTAATCGTCACATTCGTTCTCAACAGCAACAAAAAGTAACGTCAGCAAAGAATTCGCAGCGTATTCTCGATTTGATTACCTAATGATTTCCATCCATTTCCCTGTGTGCGCTCCGCCCTTCCAACAAGCCACCACACTTGCCGGAATCCCAAAGAAAAAAACACCGCTTGGAGCACGCACATCGAGATCAGCACCGTGCGCCTCTAACGCGGCGTGTTTGTTCTACAACGCCATCGGGAGTCTAGATACGGCGCGCGCGTTGCACCACTGAACACGTCTTTCGCAGCGCGCTTGCTTCGACTTCCACCGGTGTCCAACGTTGCAAGAACTGAATCAACACGCGCACGCGACCATCGGGCGTAAGGCGTTGATCGAACACGGCTTCAAAATCCGCTAACGGACCAGTAGTAATGACGACGCGATCGCCGGGAGTGAGCGCTTCGCCCAATGCGTCCACCACGTCCACGTGTTCTAGTCGCTCCTTCAGGCGCGCGATCACCGCGTCATCCACACACGCGGGAACACCACCAAACATCACCACGCCGCGCATTCCCGGCGCATAGTGCAACGTCCACAAACCCACTGCCGCCAAGTCTACGTGCGCGAAAAGATAAGAAGGAAAAAATGCGCGTTCCGCATCCCTGCGCGAACGGTTAGGGGCAGGAATCGTCGGAAAATACACTTCGATCCCGCGCCCTTTCAAAAACGCTTCGACTTGGCGTTCCTTGTGCGGTTTGGTGTGAAGCGCGTGCCAGTGTTCCCCCATCCTTCGCCAGTCCAATAAATTTCAGTGTCTGCGACGTCGTTAATGAGATTATAACATTCCCATTCAACAAAGTCAATACTACGAATTGACTCACGATAATTATCGGTGAAAGGAAATCGTTGCCTCATTTGCAAATATCGGTGAGTGAGCATCGTTGCCTCACCAATCAATGTCAGTCGGCGACCCGACTGGGTTTCAGGTGTGCCACCAAGCGATCCAACTCCCGCTTCAACTCCGCGACGCGTAAGCGTTCATAGGTTGCCTGCAAACTTCGTTTGAAGATGGGATCCAAGGTCGGGCACTCCATGAGGCGTTGATACGGTGTCTTGGGTTCGTCATACACTCTCTGGATCTTGCTCCCTACGCGCCGCTTGTCGAGCAACTTGTGCACAGGTTTGAAGAAATTGATGTACAGTGACAGGAGCGCATACAAATTGTTCAGTTGCTCAACCTGTTGGCGCGTATCATACCGTCCATAGCCGACCCAGCGCCGCACGACCGACCAGTTCTTTTGTTCGGTAGTGGTTACATAGCCAATGATATGTCCAAGTTATACGTCACAATGAAAATCAAGGTTACAAGCGCATGATACACATCCGACTTGGAGAAAGATAACGTCTGGCGCACGTAACGCGCACAGCGTTGTCGCAAGGTATTGTTCCAACGTTCCATATGATTCGTTGCACCACTGGCTTTGTCAACGCTATGATGCGTCGTGGCTGGAAAGACCTTGCTATATGCCGCCCAAAAATCGCTGTAACTGTGGCACCCTCTGTAAGCCGTTGGGATCTGTTCCCACAGCTGCCGACACGTTGCCTCGCTTCGATCTCCAATCACAAATGCCACAATCTGGCGTGTCCGGCGGCACAGCACCGTCCACGTCCAGCGCGACCGCTCTTTTTTGCCCACAAATGACCACATTTCATCTAATTCGAGCACGTCGTCGGCTTGGGCAGGCAATAAGGTGCTTTCAAGCGGCGGCAGAGTGAGGGCTTTTTTTTTAACCAGCGTGCCACCGTTTGGCGTGCGACACCGTAGATGCGTTCGATGCCGCGCAAACTGGGGCGTTCACGGTAGGTGGCGAGAATCTGTTCTTTCTGCTGTTCCGAATAACGGACGGTAGGATTGAGAACGCCCCCGCGCCCACAGGCTTTACAGCGATATTGTTGTTTGCCTTGGGGGTTGTGACCGTTTTTGACAATTTGATCACTGTGACAGTGCGTGCAACGGTAGGTGATAACTTGGCGGATCATAGCCCTAATTCTCAAGTTTCGCATAAAATTGAAAGGGCTATGAAGAATTATTGACCAAGGCGGCATACAGCGTCGTGGGCAAGCG
>JAOACU010000416.1 GCA_026417715.1 Anaerolineae bacterium
AGATGTGTATAAGAGACAGTATCCGATGTATTCCGCGCTCCTCCGTGTGCAAGACTTGAACGGCAAACTGATTGGCGATTACGAAGGTTTCCCAGGGTCGTACTATTTTCCGACGTATCGTTGGCGCGATGGCGAAATGTATCGAAGCGCGTGGACGATTCACTTGCCCGCCGATGCGCCCGCTGGCTTGTATCACCTCGATTTGTTTTGGTATGTGTACGATCTCGATGCACGCGCATCGGATTACACGCGCGAGTTTCACATCGCGCTGGGTACGCTTCGCGTGGGCGAGTTTGGTGTCGCGCGCATCGAGCATCCGCACAACGCGCGGCTCGGCGACGCGATCACGTTCTTGGGTTGGAACGGCGCGCGCCAAGTCGCACGCGGACAAACCTTGCCGCTCGATTTGATTTGGCGCGCAGAGCGCGCGGTGAACGAATCGTACACAGTGTTTGTGCATCTGGTTGACGCGCAGGGGCACGTTGTCGCAGACGCGGATAGCCCACCGTTCAGCGGCTTGTATCCGACGAATCGGTGGCAAGTGGGCGAAGTGTTGCGCGATCGGCATCTCTTGAAAATCCCGCACGATCTTGCTCCGGGCGATTACACCATCGAAATCGGAATGTACGTGCCCGCGACGAACGCGCGCGTATCGGTGGATGATCGCGCGGACAAAATCGTCTTGACGACCATCAGGGTCAAATAGTCGCTTGCGATTTTCTTGAACGGGTGTATAATCGAAGCGAGGAGGTGGGACTATGCCTTCACCTTTTCCCGGAATGGATCCGTACATCGAGGATTCCAAAATCTGGCCCGATTTTCATAACGATCTTGCGTCGGAAATTCGCGCGCGTCTGAACGGCATGATTCAGCCGCGCTATGTCGCGCGCCTCACGTCGTATGTCACCTACGAGACGATTGAGATTACCACCGCGCGTGGTGTGCGTCCCGACATTAGTGTTTGGCACATTCCCGAAAGAAAAGGTGCGGTGGCAGAAGCGACCGCTGTGATTACACCCGCACCTGTCGAAAGCATCGTGGCGGTAGATGTACCAACGCGCTATGCATCCGTTGAAGTGTACAAGGTAGATAAGATGCAACTGGTGACCGCAATCGAAATTCTTTCGCCAGTCAATAAACGTCCCGGTCACGAAGCGTACACCGAATATCAGCGCAAGCGACGCGACCTGTTGCGTTCGCCAGTTCACCTCATCGAACTTGATTTGTTGCGTGGCGGCGAACGAATGCCGCTCGAAAAACCGGTGGGCGCGTCGTCGTATGTGATTATGGTCAGCCACGCTGAACATCGTCCGCGTGTCAAGGTCTGGCCCCTGCAACTGTGGGATCGTTTGCCGGTGTTGCCCGTGCCGCTCCTCGAACCTGACCCTGATGTCGCGCTCGATTTGGGTGCGGCAGTGGCAGCGGTGTACGAGCGTGGAGGTTATGCTTCGATCATTGACTATCGTCAACCGCCGCCGCTTCCGAATCTGGCGGATGACGAAGCGCGCTGGCTTGATGATCTCTTGCGACAACGTGGTTTACGGTGAATCGTCGAACGTGGTTGCTCGCGCTCGGTCTCGTCCTCGCGCTCATTCCCGCTTTTCTCTTCCTCATCCCCGCTGGATACTTTGCCTCGTCCGATGGAATGATTCATCTCTATCGGTTGTTTGAGTTGGATCGCGCCATCGGCGAAGGCGTATTTTTTCCGCGCTGGTTTCCTCTCTCGGCGTACGGTTACGGCTTGCCTGTGTTGAACTACTATCCGCCGCTGATGTATTACCTCGCCGAGTTGTTTCATCTTTTGGGTGCGGGTTACATCGCCGCGATCAAGTTGACGATTGCGACGAGTTTTATCATTGCCGCGTTCTCGATGTTTCTGTTCGCGCGCGATTGGATGAACGATGGCGCGGCATTCGTTGCGGCGATTGCGTACGCCTACTCACCTTACCTTCTCTCCGATGCGTATGTGCGCGGCAATTTTCCCGAAATGTTAGCGATGAGTTTGTTGCCGCTTGCGTTGTGGGCGATTTCCGATGAAGGACGGAAGACGGAAGACGAAAATGCCTCCGTCCTTCGTCCTTCGTCCTCCGTCCTTCGTCCCTTCGCTTTTGCTCAGGACAGGCTTTTGTTCTTCGTCTTCATCTTCACCGCGATCATTCTCTCGCATCACTTGACCGCGATGCAGTTTGCGGGGTTGGTGGTGGTGTATGCAGTGTGGGTGAGAATTCGGAGTTCAGAGTTTGGAGTTCGGAGTTCGGAATTCGGAGTTCAGAGTTCGGAGTTTGGTCGGCGGTCAGCGGTCGGCGGTCAGTGGTCGGTGGTCCCTTCGCTTTTGCTCAGGGCATGCCTTCGTCTTTCGTCCTTCGTCTTTGCTCTCACCCTCGCGCTCGCGCTCAGTGCGTTCTACTGGGTGCCCGCGCTTGCCGAGTTGAATTTGGTGTACGTTGAATCAGCATCACTC
>JAOACU010000417.1 GCA_026417715.1 Anaerolineae bacterium
CTCCCAACGCGTACTGGTGGATCGAAGACGGTTTGCAATTCGATGCGAACGCGCTCGTCAAATCCGCCGAGTTTTTTGAAAACCAGATTTACCCGACCAACGTGAAATACTTTGGCGCGCCTGGGGTAGGGTTGGATGGCGATGCACGCGTGCACATTCTCAACACGCGTTTTGCCGAAGCGGCAGGGTACGTGAGTAGCGTGGACGCGCATCCGCGCGCGATTGCGCCGTATAGCAACGAGCGCAATATGATTTACATCAACCTCGACGCGGTCAAACTGAACAGCGATGAATACAAGGGTGATCTTGCACACGAGTTCGTGCATCTCATCAGTCAACACATTCCGCACAGCAAGACGGGTTGGCTCGAAGAAGGAATGGCAGATTTTGCCATCAAGGTCAACGGCTTTAATGTCTTGGGTTTGGAATTTTTCGCGCGTCAACCGAACACACAACTCAACACGTGGAGCGATACACCTAACGATTCGATTGCCCACTATATCGCCTCGTATCTCTTCATCAACTATGTGGCGCAACGTTTCGGCGCCGAGACGATTCGTGACATTCTACACGCGCCGCGCGAAGGCATCGTCGGTGTGCAACAGGTACTCGATCGGCGTGCCAACGGTTTGTCGTTCGATGAATTGTTTGCCGATTGGGCGGTGACCAACATCTTGAACGATCCGCAAATCGAAAACGGACGTTATGCGTATCGTAACGAACCCAAGTTCCGCGTGACGCGTCTCAATAATCGGAATCAATATCCTATCACGCGCACGGTTTCGATGAATCAGTACGCGGCAAGTTATTTCGCCATCTTGCCCGATGTTGGCGATGTGACATTCTACTTTACTGGCACAACGACGACCAAACTCATCGCCGCTGATGCGCGCAGTGGCAAGTGGATGTGGTACTCGAATCGCGCGGATATGGCGAACACTACGCTCACGCGCGCGTTCGATTTAACGCGCGTGAATCGTGCCACTTTGCAATTCTGGACGTGGTATGACATCGAAAAAAATTACGATTACGCCTACGTCGTCGTCTCGACGGATGGTGGTAAAACGTGGGATACGTTGCAAGGCAAAACGACCACAACGGAAAATCCCAATGGCGCAAACTATGGACACGCGTTCACGGGACGTTCGGGTGCGAAAGAGAAAACCGAGCCCGCACGCTGGATTCAAGAGGAAATGGATTTGTCGCCGTACGCTGGCAAAAAGATTCTGTTGCGCTTCGAGTACATCACGGACGACGCGTACAACGCACCGGGTTGGGCGATTGACGACATTACCATTCCCGAAATCGGTTACAGTGATGATGTGGAAAACGGCGAAGGGGATTGGCAAGCCGCTGGATTCGTACGCGTGGATAACGTTCTGCCGCAAAAGTTCATCGTGCAACTCATCGAATCAGGTAGCACCACGCGCGTCATCCGCGTTCCACTCGACGCGCAGAATCGCGGTAGTTACACACTTCGCGGTTTTGGCAAAGAGATTGTGCGCGCGACACTCGTCGTCACCGCGCACGCACCCACGACCACCGAGCCGACCGTGTTTGAGTTCGGCATCACTCAACGTTAGTCGAATAGTCAAGTAGTCAGATAGTCAAATAGTCAGATAGTCATCACCTTGTTCAACTATTCGACTACCCGACTATTCGACTACCCAACTATTCGACTATCCGACTACCCGACTACAAGACTAGATGACTATATTCTTCATCGGCACTCTACTCCTACTCGCATTCCTCGCGTGGGGCACTTGGCGCACTGCGCAGGTGTTACGCGAATTCACACCCGATTTCAATCTGTTGTTGCTGCCCGTCGAAAATCTCGTGCGTATCGGGTTGATTGGCGTATGTTTTTGGTTGGGCGCGCAAAGTGGACAATCGTTCGCGCAACTGGGTTGGCAATTAGTGAATATCGGGCGTGATGTGCTGGCGGGGTTTTTCGTCGGCATCGGCTGCGCGCTCATCGTTCCACCCATCACGCATTGGGCAATCGCGCGCTTTGGCGCGTCGGTGTACTCACCTGTCGTCATTCTGAATGTTTTGCCGCGCAACGCGCGCGAGTGGATGCTCGTACCACTCGCACTTGTGCCTGCCGTATTTCTCGAAGAGTTACTCTTTCGTTCGCTCTTGCTCGGTGGCTTTGGCGCGTTTGCGCCACCGCTGGTGCTCGCGCTCGTGTGGTCACTCTTTTTCGGCGCGATGCACTTGCCGCAAGGCGCGCTCGGCATCATTGTTGCCGCCGCACTCGGCTTGATTCTTTCGTTCTTGTTTTTGGCAACGCACAGTTTGCTCGCGCCGTTCCTCGCACATTATCTCATCAACATTCTGCAACTCGCGTGGGCATCACGCGATCGAACGTGGTTGGAAAACTACTAGCCCAACGTGCTTGTTGTCATTCTGAGCGACCGAAGGGAGCGAAGAATCTCTCAAACCACTTTGCGAGACGCTTCGCTGCGCTCAGCGTGAC
>JAOACU010000418.1 GCA_026417715.1 Anaerolineae bacterium
TTCCAAAGCCGTGTGGGCGGCGTATCAAAAATCGCGTCTGTTGGGTGAAACGGTGGGCAAGGCAGAACCGCGACGACCGATTGATCAATGAGCCAATGAGTCAATGAGCCAATGAGCCAATGAACCAATGAGCCAAATTTCAAATGTGTCAAACGTGCCAAATGTGCCAAATGTGCCAAATTAAAAATCTGCAATCTGCAATCTTAAATCTGAAATTCTATGAAGGGAATCTTAGAGACTTTTCGCGATTATCTGCCTGTGACACCGAATACACCGCGTCTTTCGCTTGGTGAAGGCGATACGCCGCTCGTTCGCGCGCCGGCGATTTCGCGCATCGTGGATGCGGACGTGTGGTTGAAACTGGAGGGATGCAATCCCACAGGGTCGTTCAAAGATCGCGGAATGGTGGTGGCGATTGCCAAAGCGGTGGAGGAAGGCGCGCGCGCAGTGATTTGCGCTTCGACCGGCAACACCGCCGCCAGCGCGGCGGCATACGCGGCACGCGCGGGACTCGTGTGCGCGGTCGTCATTCCCGCCGGTAAAATCGCGCTCGGCAAATTGTCACAAGCGTTGATGCATCGCGCGCGCGTGCTTCCCATCGAGGGCAATTTCGATGCCGCGCTACGACTTGTGCGCGATCTTGCCGAGCAAGGGACGATTACACTCGTCAACTCGATCAACCCGTATCGTATCGAAGGGCAAAAGACGGCGGCGTTTGAAATCGTGGACGCGCTGGGCGATGCGCCGGACATTCTCGCGCTTCCTGTCGGCAACGCGGGTAACATCACCGCGTACTGGCGCGGTTTCACCGAGTATCATCGCGCGGGGAAGAGCAAGTTGCCCAAGATGTTTGGTTTTCAAGCCGCTGGTGCCGCGCCGATTGTGCGCGGCGCGCCCATCGAAAATCCGCAGACGATTGCAACGGCGATTCGCATCGGCAACCCTGCCAGTTGGCGCGGCGCGATGCGTGCGCGCGACGAATCGGGTGGCTTGATCGAAGCGGTGACCGATGAGGAAATTCTCGCGGCGTATCATTTTCTCGCTGAGCGCGAAGGCGTGTTTTGCGAACCTGCATCGGCGGCTGGCGTCGCGGGGATTTTCAAACTGGCGCGCGAATCGCGCTTGCCGCGCGCGACGCGCATCGTTTGTGTATTGACTGGCAGTGGACTCAAAGACCCCGACACGGCGATTGCGCAAGCGGAACTGCCGCCTGCGATTCCGGCGACGATGGACGCGCTTGCGCGGATTTTAGATTTATGATTTAAGATTTATGATTTATGAGTTGGGGGATGAGATGAGTGAAATGACAAAAGAGGAAATGAAGAAACGAACAAAGCAATTCGCGCTGCGCATCATTCGTCTGGCAAGCGCATTACCAGACAACCCGGTTGGTCGCGCGATTGCGAATCAAATCATTCGCTCTGGCACATCGGTTGGAGCAAATTATCGCGCGGCACTGCGCGCCCGTTCGCCACGTGATTTCAGCAACAAGATCGGGATTATCCTAGAAGAATCGGACGAATCCGCTTATTGGCTAGAATTGATCATCGAAAGTAAACTGCTTGCCGAAAATCGTGTGCGTGATCTTTTGCAAGAAGCGAACGAACTCACTGCGATCTTCGCTGCCACACACAAAACAACCAAAGCCAATACGTATCGCCCTAACCCAAATCCTAAATCTTAAATCCTAAATCATAAATGCAACTAAAAATTCGCGTTCCCGCCACCACCGCTAACCTTGGACCGGGTTTCGATTGTCTGGGTTTAGCGCTCGATTGGTGGAACACATTTGAAATCGAAACGATTGCGCGCGGTTTGGAAATCGAATGCGATTGCCCGCCAGGTGTGGAGATTCCGCGCGATCGTACGAACTTGGTCGTGTATGGAATGGATGTAGTGTATCGGTGGGCAAAACGGAAACGACCATCAGTGCGCATTCACATTTCGACGCGCATTCCGATTGCGCGCGGACTCGGATCGAGTTCAGCGGCGATTGTGGGTGGAATGCTCGCGGCGAACACGCTCTTGGGCGATTGGTTTTCGCGCGATGAACTCGTGACGCTAGCAACGCGCGTCGAAGGGCATCCGGACAATGTTGCGCCTGCGCTACTCGGCGGTTTGATGGTTGCCGCGATGGAAGGTGATCAAGTGACCGTTGCGCGTTTTCCTGTGCCGCGCGAATTGCGCTGTGTGTTATTCATCCCCGATGCTATCTTGCTGACGAAAAAAGCGCGCGGTGTTCTGCCCAAACGCATTCCGCGCGCAGACGCGATCTACAATGCGAGTCGTGTCGCACTCTGGATTGCCGCGCTACGCGAACGACGCTGGGAATGGCTGGGCGCGGCGACGCAGGATCGCTTGCATCAGCCGTATCGCGCGAAACTGGTGCCGGGAATGTATGCACTCTTTGACGCGGCAAAGCAAGCCGGGGCGCGCGGCGCGGCACTCAGCGGCGCAGGTCCCACCATCAT
>JAOACU010000419.1 GCA_026417715.1 Anaerolineae bacterium
CGGCAGCGTCAGATGTGTATAAGAGACAGGTGTCGTGATGCTCAGGCGGNCTCTGGAACAACGTGGATAGACCCTTTTGTAGATATTCGGAGACAAGTACCCGATTGCAGTGGAGAAGGATGTGGTAAGTACGATACGGCGGTTGAATTGTTCATTCCTTGGGGACTAGTTGGCGGTAAACCCAGTGTTGGCGAAACGGTCTTTTTGAATTTTGGTTCGTATCCCGAAGGTCCTGCATCAGCCCCCAAAGACGATGTGGTTTACGGGATTGCCTGCCAAAACGTCGGGAATGCCTGGAAATGCTTTTTGACCAAACCCACTGCCGTCACACTTTCATCGTTCCACGCGCGCACGAATGCAGCGATGAATCAAACCACATTGTTACTCGCTATCGGGCTAGGTACCGTCGTCGCACTGGGGATCGGGATGGGATTGCGCTACGTCTTGACACGTTAACGCTTGGGCGTTGGTAACAGCATTTTGCGATAAAGGAGATGAAGATGAACTTGAGCCGATGCCTCACGTTATTAATCTTATTCGTTCTCTTTGCTTCTTCCACCACGTGCCCAGTCCACGCCGCCACGTTTGTTGTCACAAATACAAACGATTCTGGTCCTGGTTCATTGCGTCAAGCGATTCTTGACGCGAATTCCAACCCCGGACACGATACGATCACTTTTAACATTCCTACTACCGATCCGAACTATAGCAACTGGACGGGCACAGGTGATTACTGGTGGAAGATCACAATTACCAGTGCTTTGCCAACGATTACCGATGCTGTCACGATTGATGGTACTACTCAGACGGCAAATCAAGGTGATAAGAATCCCGGTCAAGTCGGCACGGGCGGCACAGTGGGCGTAGATGCCGTTCCTTTGCCCAAGTACGATAAACCAGAGATCGAGATTGATGGTAGTCGCAATGGAGGCACTGGTTTCACGATCTTTACGCTCAGTGGGAGTACATCCAACATCACACTCAAAGGAATGGCGTTGTTCAATGCGCGGCGCGGCATTCAGAGCACCGGAGCAAGCAGTGGCACGAATCGCGTGGTGACGGATATGCTCATCGGCATGCGCGCTGACGGAAGCGACCCAGGAACTACGATGCGCATCATCAATTTTGGCGTAGACGTGCAATCACCTTCACAACTGACGGTTACACGCAGTTATGTCGGTTACTGTGGTCAATCGGGCATTGTCGGTGTGTTGTCTGCTAGCGTGGTTTCTATAACCTACAACGAAGTGTTCGCTAACGGTTGGAATTCCAGCGCGCACGATGGGATTGACGTGGACGGCATCAATGGTGAAGTGCGCTACAATCTGTCGCGCGACAACACTTGTACAACCACAGCACACGGCTGTGGCAACGGTATCGAGTTAGGTTCGCAAGACGCTGGGACGGGAGGTAACGTGATCGAAAACAACACTGTCCTCCGTAACAAGCAAGGAATTACGATTCGCAAGGGGAGTAGTAACAACACGATTCGTAAAAATATCATCACGGCAAATCAAGGTCCTGGTGTTTTGATCGCGGACGAAAGCACCAATCCCACGTCGGGCAACCGCATCAGCCAAAATAGCATCTATGACAACGCGGGCTTGGGCATTGACTTGAGCAATGACACCACCACTACGCCGAATGGCGTTACCCCTAACAACGGAACCAAAGACACAACCCACCCTAATCACGACATGGACTTTCCTATCATCACTGCGGCTACCTTACATACCTCAACCAACTATCTTCACATCGTAGGATACGTGGGCAGCGCGCCCGGTCAAAATACCTTTGCCAATGCGAGACTAGAGTTCTTTATCGCTGCGCCTGATCCCACTGGCTATGGCGAGGGCAAAGTTTTTCTCGGCGAGTGCAACTCGAGCACGACCGATGGCAATTTCGACTGCTACATAGACGTTTCGAACAAAGGTATGACCTCCAGCGACTATATTACGGGTACAGCCACCGATGGTAACGGTAACACTTCGGAATTTGGTCCCAACTTCCGCACTGCTCCCACTGCCGTCACGCTCTCATCGTTCCACGCGCGTACCGAATCGGACAATCTACCGGTTTTCGTTGGTGTAGTGATACTTGCGTTCGTTGCGATTGGATTCAGCATCGGTTTGTACAAAACCGCGCGTTGACAATCCATTCGTTTTGCATATAATCACAACCAAATGTCAAATCAAACTTGCACGCGCAAGCATCATCATACCAACAGGGTGAGACGGTAATCGTTCTCGCCGTGTTGGCGCGCGCGTACCGACTCACCCAAAAGACAAGTCCATTTCGCGACTTGTCTTTTTGTTTTTAGGACGGAAGACGGAAGACGAAGGACGAAGATTCGTCTTTCGTCCTTCGTCATTAGTCAAGGCACAAAATGTTCACGCACCAACTCGATAAACAACTACCTGATGGCGTTGCCGATTTGTTCTTCAACGATGCCG
>JAOACU010000420.1 GCA_026417715.1 Anaerolineae bacterium
ACGCAATACGCATCACGCATTACGTATTGCGTATTGCGTAGCATTGTTGGGAATGTTAATGATTCAAGGCGCGACAAATCTTCCCTACGCCGACCGTAGTCGCGAGACCCAGCATCGCGAACGATGGACGCGCATTTTGTCCGCGCCGATTCCAGCAGGCGCGATTCTCATTTCCAACGATCGTGACGAAATGATGCCGTTGTGGTATATTCAGTATGTCGAAAACACACGGCGCGACGTGTTAGGGCTGTTCCCGCGTATCACACCTGCGCCCGAGTTTGCGAACATTGCGCGCGTGACCGATACAGCACTGTCCACCGCGCGTCCCGTGTTTTTCATCAAACCAATGCCGGGCATCGAAATCAAGTATCATCTAGAGTCAACTGATGGCTTGTGGCGCGTGAGCGCGCATACGCGCACGCCGCAACAATCGAGTGAAGCAGTGCTGACGAATCGTGTGCGCGTGTTGGGTTACGATGTGACGCGCGCATCGGACGAGTTACGCATCACGCTCTACTGGAGTCCACTCGCCAAACTGCATCGTGATTACACAACGTTTGTTCACCTACTCGACGCGCGCGGCAACAAGGTCGCGCAAGGGAACGATCATCAAGTCGGCGGAGTGTTCTATCCGACGACGCTGTGGGAAATCGGCGAAATATTGCGCGATGAATTCGTCATCACATTGCCACCTGATTTTGTATCAGGAACATACACGCTCGTCGCGGGAATGTACGCATCGCCAGAGATGGAAATGTTGGGCGAGCCAGTAGTAGTGGGGATGATTCGGGTGACGAAGGGCGAATGACGCAATACGCACTATGCAACACGCACTACGCAATACACACTACGCAATACGGGGAGGTAACCAATGGACTTTCGCTTGACCGAAGAACAACGTCTGTTCCAACAAACCGTGCGCGAGTTTGCCGAGAAGAACGTTGCGCCGCGCGCGCGCGAAATTGATCGCAAAGCCGAAGGCATTCCCGAAGAAATCATCAAGGGGATGGCAGACTTGGGCTTGTTCGGTGTGACGATTCCCGAAGAGTACGGTGGATCGGCAGTGCGTGGTGAAGAGGTAACGTATGCAATGTTGGCGATTCACGAACTCGCGCGCGCCGATCTTTCGATGTCATTGCCGGTGTACACCTTGTTGTGTTTGGGTTGGGGTTACGTCGCCGCGCGCTTTGGCTCGGAGGAACTCAAGCGCGAGTTATTGCCGTGCATCGCGCGCGGCGAATGGTTTCTCGGCATCGCAACCACAGAGCCGAGTGGCGGCTCCGACCTTGCCAACATTCGTACGCACGCGCGTAAGGAAGGAGACACGTACATCGTCAACGGCGAAAAGATTTACATCAGCGGTATCGTCGAAGCGGCACAACGCGGTGGCGGACATCTCACGCTCTTCAAGACCGCGCCCGAACGCGGCAATCGCGGGATGACGTTTGCGTACATTCCACTCAAATCGCCGGGCATCACCACGCAGAAATTGACGATGATGGGGCGAATGGGTTTATCTACGGGAATGATCGCGTACGAGAATGTGCCAGTGCCTGCCAAGTATGTACTCGATGCAGAGAATCGCGGTTGGTATGTGCTGATGGAGGGATTTAATGCTGCACGCGTCTTGGTGTGTGCGGCGTGTGCGGGTGGTGCCGAGCGCGCGTTGGAGTTGAGTGCGGAATACACCAAGCAACGCGTGTTGTTTGGGCAACCGCTTGCCGAGTTCGAGGGCATTTCGTTTGAAATCGCGGACGACTATGCCAAGTTGGAAATGCTCAAAACACAACTACTCAAGACGGCATGGTTGATTGACGAATTTGGCAAGAATCCCCAAGCCGTGACGCGCAAGGAAATCAACGCCAACGTCGCGATTTGCAAACTAACCGCGCCACTGTTGGGTGTGGAAATCGCCAAGCATGCGATGATGCATCACGGCGCGATGGGGTACACGATCGAGACGCCAATCGAGATGCTGTTTCGTGGTTTGATGTCGTACGTCGTCGGTGCGGAGGGAGGCGCGAACATTATGCGCATCATCATCGCGCGCGAATTCATCGGCGATGTGGCGATTCCGTACAAGTAGATTTTGGTGTTTTTGCCAAGTTGTGCTAAAATCACCAATCATTGACCGGGTGAAGCCGCTCGGTGAATCACTATAAATTTCAAGGAGGAAATGCATGAATTGGTCGAGCATCACAACCTTTGAAGCCATCGGCGTATGGGCAGTTCTGGGAACTGCTATCTTAGGATTGCTCTATGCCGTGTTTCTGACGCGCCAAATTTTGCGCGAGGACACGGGGACCGAGGCGATGCGCGATATTTCCAACCGCATTCGCCAAGGTGCAGTGGCTTATCTCAACCGACAACTACGCACGATCATCGTGTTCATCGCGATCCTAACGTTTGCGCTGTTTGCAAGTGCCGCGTTGGTCAAGGAATTGCCCAAGTA
>JAOACU010000042.1 GCA_026417715.1 Anaerolineae bacterium
TCGGAGATGTGTATAAGAGACAGGTTCGGTGGCTTGTTCTGCCAACGTGTACACGCCGCGATGGATGTTGGCGTTCGTCTGGCGATAGTACGCATCCATCGCGCGAATCACCGCTTCGGGTTTTTGTGAGGTTGCCGCGCTATCGAGGTAAATCAGCGGTTTGCCGTTGATGCGTTGTTGCAGAATCGGAAAATCTTCGCGAATCGCGGACACATTCAAACCAGAGTGGGGCATACCTTCTCCTCGTTGAGGTGATGCAACTTTACCAGCCCATCAGTAATTCAGGGTCTTCCATATAGTTGGGGTCCCACAAATCGGGTAGGATGTTCATTTTGATTTGTTTGCCAGCAATTTGTTGCGCGGTGTCCTTGACCTGTTGAATCAGCCAACCCGCGTACGGGCAGAACGGCGTAGTCAGCATCATTTTGATTTCGGGTTCGTCTTGATTCAAATTGATTTCGCGAATCAAGCCTAGTTGAACCACATCGAGTCCAAGTTCAGGGTCTTTGACTGCGCGGAGTGCTTCTCTGATTTTTCCTTCCGTACTCTCAGGCGGATACGTAGGTGGGGGTTTATGATCGGTAAGCGTAAATTCGTTCATCGGGTCGTTATCCTTTAATGGCAAAACCCCGTCGTCAACGCAGGACGGCGGGGTACTTGCCGATATGATTGTGCCACGTTACACAAGTTTCTATTCGAGGCGCAAGGTGTGGGCAAGTACGATGGGTTGGATCAATTTTTGTCCCAGCGCTTGACGCGTGGGATACTCGCGGGCGGCACCTTTGAGCGTGTCTATGCCCAGCGTTGCACAACGCAAGCGCGATTTTACCACATCTTCGCCCATTTGGTCAATCAGAACATCGTACGACAACGCTTCGATTTCGGGAAGCGTCATCCCGCGCACCAGTTCCGTGATCATCGAAGCGCCTGCCATACTCACAGTACATCCCTTGCCTTCAAACTTGATGTCCGCCACGCGTTGATGTTCGTCCAAACGAATGTACATCGTGACGACATCACCGCAACCGGGATTACCGCCATTGACCAAAATATCGGGATCGTCGAGTGTGCCGTAATTGCGTGGATGATGAAAGTGATCGAGAATCAACTCGATGTGTGCGGCTCTATCCATCGTAGTTTCAGGTTTCAAGTTTCAGGTTGCATCCACCTGAAACTTGTCACTATTTCTCGATGGGCACACCGACAAGATTGCCCCACTCGGTCCACGAGCCGTCATAGTTGCGCACGTTGGGATAACCCAGCAGATAGGTGAGCACGAACCACGTGTGGCTCGATCGTTCACCGATGCGGCAGTAGGCGATGATGTCTTTGTCGGGTGTGATGCCTTGCCCTTCGTACAACGCGCGCAGTTCCTCGACTGATTTAAAAGTGCCATCTTCGCGCACGGCTTGTGCCCAAGGGATGTTTTTCGCGCCAGGGATGTGTCCGCCGCGCAGCGCGCCTTCTTGGGGATAGCCCGGCATATGCAACAATTCGCCGCGATACTCTTGCGGTGAACGCACATCCACCAGGGGTTTGCCTGCCGCGATGTGTTGCATCACTTGATCGCGAAACGCGCGAATCTTGCTGTCATCGCGTTCTTTGGCAACATAGTTCGTGCGCGGATAAGTGGGCGCTTCTTTCACCAGCGGACGATTTTCGGTGATCCACTTTTGGCGTCCGCCGTTCATCACTAGACACTTTTCGTGTCCAAACAGTTTGAACACCCAAAACGCGTAACACGCCCACCAATTGTTCTTGTCGCCGTAAAAGACGACGGTGGTATCGTTGGCAATGCCGCGTGAGGACAGTAATTCCTCAAAGTTGCGCTTGCCGATATAGTCACGCACAAGGGCATCTTGCAAATCGGTGTGCCAATCAATCTTGACCGCACCGGGAATATGCCCTACCTCGTATAGCAACACATCCTCATCGGATTCGATGATGCGGATGTGAGGATCGTTCAGATGCTGGGCGACCCATTCGGTTTCGACCAGCACTTTAGGATGAGCGTATTGGCTCATACGAACCTCCTAAACGCCGATTTTGCGTTGAATCGCTTGTGCCAACTCGTCACGAATAGATTCGAGTGGAATCTTTTGCATCAACGGATCGAAAAATCCTTCGACAATCAATCGTTCGGCTTCGCGTTGCGGAATGCCGCGCGCCATTGCGTAAAAGATTTGATCGGGATCAATCGGTCCAACAGTCGCGCCGTGTGTGCACCGCACATCATTCGCTTCGATTTCGAGTTCGGGAATCGAATCGGCGTGCGCGTGCGGACTGAGCAACAAATTGCGATTGGCTTGGTACGCGTCACTGCGTTGCGCATTCGGATTGACGCGGATGAGTCCGCGAAAGACCGAGTACGCGCGATCCTTCAACGCGCCTTTGTACAACAAATCGCTGGCAGTTTGTCCAACGAGATGATTCTGGAAGGTATGTTGGTCAAAATGTTGTTTGCCATCGCCGAAGAAAAAGCCGAGTAGATTCGCTTGCGCACCCTTGCCGATGAATTTGCAATCCACAAACGATTTGGTCGTCTGGCTACCTAACGTGCCATTCAGCCACGTGAGTTGCGCGTCGCGATCCAAGAGCGCAGTTTGCGAGGTAAAGTGCCACACATTGCGCGCGAAATCTTGTAGATAAAAGTACTGCAAACTGGCGCCCGGTTTCAGAATCAATTCGACCGCCGTGTTGGCAAAGCGTTGCGTTTCAGTCTCTTGCGATGTGAATCGTTCGATCAACGTCACCGATGCGCCTTCTTCGACAATCACGAGTGTATGCGCAAGGATGGCAATGTTCGGCGCGTCAAAGTGTGTGAGCGATTGCAGCGGCAACTCGACGGTCACACCGCGCGGGACATACAAAAATGTACCAGCATTGAAGAACGCGCCGTGTAGCGCGACGAATTTCAAATCGCCGATCGTATCACCGTACGCCGCGCCTTCGCCTTTGGCGGTCTTGGAACCCGCGTAGCGATTCTCGGTGTAGGTGACGGCGCGCGTCATCAAATACTCGCGCACCAAATCGGGATGTTTGCGAATCGCGGTGTCCAAGTCGGTGAAGATCACGCCGCGCCTGTTCACGTCATCAGCAAGCCAAGTATCGGCACGCGTCGCGTTGTATTGCACGACGACTCCGCCACCGCGCGCGTCATCGGGCACGCGCAAGGATGCGGGCAACTGTGTCGTCGGTAACGATGATGCAAACGGAATCGTTGCGTCGAGTTTCAATTCCTTGAGCGAAGTGCGGCGCCACAGTTCATCGTTGGGCGCGGGGTGTGGCGTCTCTTCGTAGAGATGCCACGCCTCGCGCCGCTGCGCGCGCAACCAGTCGGGTTCATTCTTCGATGTGAGTAGGTATTCGAGTGCGTCTCGCGAAAAACCTGTCGCAAGTTGTACGGTTGCTACGTTGTTTGCCATTTTCTAACCCACCGATCCTTCCATTTGCAGTGCAATCAGTCTGTTGAGTTCTACGGCGTATTCCATCGGCAGTTCTTTGACGATTGGTTCGATAAAGCCCGCTACAATCATCGTCGCGGCTTCGGCTTCACTCAAGCCGCGCGACATCAGGTAGAACAGTTGCTCTTCGCCGATTTTCGATACACTGGCTTCGTGACCGATTTGCACATTGTCTTCATCAACTTCGATGTACGGATACGTGTCCGAGCGCGATTGTTCATCGAGCAACAACGCGTCGCACCGCACGTTCGACTTGACGCCTTCACAGCCGGGATACACCTTGAGCAAGCCACGATACGATGTGCGTCCGCCGTCTTTGCTGATGGACTTGGACGTGACGAGTGATGATGTGTATGGTGCGCCGTGCACAACCTTACCGCCAGCGTCTTGATGTTGTCCGCGTCCTGCAAACGCAACGGACAAAATTTCACCGCGCGCGCCCTTGCCCATCATATACACCGATGGATATTTCATCGTAACCTTAGAACCCAAATTGCAGTCCACCCATTCCATTGTTGCGTCTTCGTAGGCAACGGCGCGTTTGGTGACGAGGTTGTACACGTTCATTGACCAGTTTTGAATCGTGGTGTAGCGTACGCGCGCGCCTTTGTGCACAATGATCTCGACGACGGCGCTGTGGAGCGAGTCGCTAGAGTAAATCGGCGCAGTACAGTTATGGGAGATTACTCCTTCACCGATATACGATTCGTCCTCTTCGACGGAAAAATTGTAAACAGTTGTGTTCATCTCTTCCATCTCGATGGCACGAATAGGGACGTAAAGGTAATGTTCATCGAGATAGAAAGGCGAACCACTGTGCCTGCCGTCTGGAGCAGGTTGTCCCACGATGGCACCAAATTTGGAATTCCAAGGCGATGAGACAACAACAGTGAACAAGTCTTGGCGCGGCTCTTCGCGCATTTGGATATTAACGGATGCCGCAATCCCCAACCGCAGCAGTGCATCGCGAAAAGCATATGCCAAATGGCGCGATACAGAACTGTAACGGAACATATTTTTCTTGGGATCGTAACTGCCATCGCCACGCCACATTCCCCGTACGAGTTCTGCCAAGCAATCGAGCGATGCATTTTGCACCCAGTCAGGTATGCGTTTGTCGTACACGGTTGAACCGAACTCGTTCGCGAACAGACGCGCCACCGGCGTAGAAGACAAGACCAACGTCTGACCACTCTGACGCGGCTTGTTTTCGATCATCGCCTTGCCAAAATAGCGTTGGGTCAACTCTTTTACGTCTTGGAGGTAGGCAGTTTCTTGGGTGTTAAACGAGAAAGAGAGATAATGTTCGTTATCTACGTGGCCTTCAGAAAAGTAATAGCCGAACAAGCGGAACAAATCGGGCTCCAGGGCGAGACTGACCGAACGTTCGACGGGCGCGTGCCGTCCGCGTCCGATTCTAACCGTTGTGTCATACGAACTCGATGTGGTTTCAGGTTGAGGAACAGGGATGGTCAGGTAATCGCCCGGCTTTAAATCAGCGGCAGTTAGCCACTCGGGTTCAAAACGACGATTGCGCTCGTTGGCGCGCTCACGCCGTACCACCAAGAGCGGATGCTCGGCAGTTACGTGTAACGCTTGGCTACTATCGCCATAATAGCGAATGTGATAGATCGCGCCCGAATAGGGACGTTGCATTGTGCGATACACGCGACGATAACGCCCACGATGGGTTAACACTTCATCCCCAACACGAATTTCTTCGATGGGTTTTTCGCCGTCGCGTGTACGCACGCGCGCGCCTGCCAAGAAACACCCTTCGACATAATGCACGTACGAACCTTCATCCGCAATGATCAGCGTGCGTTCGAACTGTCCCATATTTTGCGCGTTGATGCGAAAGTATGCTTGCAAGGGCATTTCCACGCGTACGCCAGGGGGAACATAGATGAATGATCCACCAGACCATACGGCACTGTTCAACGCGGCGAATTTGTTATCGGAAGGCGGAATCACCGTGCCAAAATATTTTTTCACCAAGTCGGGATATTCCGCCAGACCTTGATCCATTCCCAAAAAGATGACACCTTGCTTTTTGAGGTTTTCTTGGATGTTGTGGTACACAACTTCAGAGTTGTGAACGATGAGTCCTTCCGCAACAAAATTGTGCGGACCATCTACCTCGATGTCATACACCGGCTCCATCCCTGCGGGAGCGATGGAATCAATTTTGACAAAGCCGACGTATTCGTTGGTATGCGCACGGAAACTCGTATCCGGAAATTCAAGTTTTTGTTCTTGAGGTAGCGTAAAGACCCACAAATCGGACGAAGGGTGTTCTGGCAGAGTAATTGGATTGTAACGTTCCGAAATATCAAGCGTGTAGGTGACGGATTGATTACGTCCGAGGACTTGGGTCTTGATGTTCGGATGACGCAAGGTCGCTGTCTCACCTACCTCTGGGAGTTGCTTGGCGACCGCCACTAGATCGCCGGGTTTGAGTTCGTGCAGATATTTCCAAACACGATGATAACGACCGCGCAGTTTGCCCAAGTCCTGACGGTGTTCCAGCACCAAGAACGGATGATTGTCGGTGGCTTTGATCGTACGCGTACCAACGCGCACCTCAAAGACCTGACGCGTGCCTTTGGCAGCCGTTGCTTTAACCTTTGTAGCAATGATTTGATTACTTTCTTCGTCAAACGAAAATACGGTATCACCCGGCATAACATCTTTGATGGGAACTAGACCGCGTGCCGTGTAGACGCGCGTATCACCACTGAGGCATTCGTATTGTGCGCCCACACCAGCCAAAAATTTTCGTTCCGCTTCGGGAATACCAAGCCGATCGAAGGTGCGTTTGATTTGTTCGGGCACATCGTCCCACGAACGTTCGGTCTTTTCCGTCGCGCGCACAAAGTAGTAAATGTCGTCAAAGTTGATTTCGCTCAAATCCGCACCCCAGCGCGGCATCGGACGTTGCTCGAACAATTCGAGCGCGCGCAAACGAAACTGGCGCATCCACTCGGGTTCATTCTTCATCCATGAAATTTCTTCCACCACATCACGATTCAACCCTTTGCGCGCTTTGAACACATATTTTTCTGGATCGTAAAAACCGTATTTCTCACGATACGTCGAACTCGACGCACCGATGTCGAAGGTGGATTTATCGAACTGTGTCATCGTGCCTCCTGTCTAACGGCAATCATCTCTGCCGTTTTCCCTGATCCAATCGTATCCTTTTTCTTCCAACTGCAAGGCAAGTTCTGGACCACCCGAAAGTGCCAAGCATCCATTCACGAGGACATGAATAAAGTGCGGTTTGATATAATTCAGGATACGTTGATAGTGCGTGATGAGAAGAATCCCCAAGTTGGGATTCATCAACGTATTCACTCCGTCTGCTACGATGCGCAGCGCGTCAATGTCCAAGCCCGAATCAGTTTCATCGAGAATGGCTAATTCGGGATTGAGAACTGCCATTTGTAAAATTTCGACACGCTTCTTTTCGCCACCGCTAAAACCATCGTTGATGTAGCGCGTCGCAAATGACGGATCGAGTTTCAACAATTCCATCTGCTTGAGCAGTAACTTGCGAAATTCGGGGATACTGATCGCTTTGGCGTCGCCATTCGCGCGCGCTTTGCGTTTGGCGTTGAGCGCGGTACGCAAAAAGTTCGCGACTGTTACACCTGGAATCGCCATTGGATACTGGAACGCAAGAAAGATGCCTTTTTGGGCGCGTTCATCAGGTCCCAACTCCAAAATACTTTCGCCTTTGTACAGAATGTCGCCTTGTGTGACCACGTATCGGGGATGTCCAGCGAGTGTGTTCGCGAGTGTAGATTTACCCGAACCGTTCGGTCCCATAATCGCATGAATCTCACCCGCGTTGATGGTCAGATTGATGCCTTTGATGATTTCCTTGCCTTCGACTTGCACGTGAAGGTCTTTGATTTCCAAATGCGGTACCATTTGCTTTTCACTCCCTTGGTTTTATCATTGCACATTGTAAAGTCAAACTGTAAAAGGAATGTAAGAAAGGTTGTGCGCGGCTAAAGAAATTGTTAGAATTGACAGACCTTGCCGAGCAGGGTAGAATAACCTTCAAGTGAGGGGTAAAATGCCAACTACCTATCAAGTCGTCCTGCTGACGGCGCGACATTCCATCTCTGGTGAAATCACCTTGCAGGATCAACGTCTCTCCGATTTTCTAAACGATCGCCGCGAAACGACAATGCGCTTGACCAACACCCAAGTCGCGCGCCTCAGCGATCCGAGCAAGGTGATTCAACGCAATGCCGAGGCAGTCATTCCCAAGTCGCTGATTGCCGTTGCCTTCGAGCCACCGCAGCACGCCATTCCCTCCTCCAAACGCTTGTTCGGCTATGTCCACAAGCAGCAACACGAAGTTTTCTTGGTGTTAGAGGGTTTGGAAGTGCACGGCATTTTGCACACAACCGGAGAACTGGATTTACGCCGATATTTGGCGATCAACGCCGACAGTTTTTTACCGATCACGCGCGCAACCGTCTATCTCGATGTGAGTGATCGCTACGTGATTGAGCAGGATGCGATCTTGGTCAACGCGCGCTGGATTCGCTACATTGCTCCCAAAGCGTCTGCAGTGGCGCCGAGCAGCGATTAGATGACGAAGGACGCAGGACGAAAGACGAAAGTACGGTTAGCCGCGTCCGAACGCATACAAAATTGCTACGATGCTGATGCCCCATAGTAGGATTGCACCTAACAGCCACTTGTCGCGCAAGAGCATCTCTTCGGGACTACCCCCTTCGCCTTTGATGTGCACCAAGTACAACAAACGAAACACAACAAAAAGTGCGAACGGAATCGTCAACATCATTGCATTGTTCGGCGGCAAGTTCTTTGCCGAAAACGTGTAGAGCGAATATGCCATCACGAACGATGCCGTCGTCACCGCAATCATTTGATCGAGCACTTCGGGGGTGTACTCTTTGAGGATGAGACGGTGATTCGTCGCATTGTCTTCGAGCAATAAAAGTTCGTGACGACGTTTGGCAAAGCCGATAAAGAGCGCGAGGAGCGCGGTGCACACGTACAACCAAGGGGATGCGGGAACATGAATCGCTGCCGCGCCACCGAGCGCGCGCAACACCAATCCCGCCGCAAGTGTAAACACGTCCAAAATGACAATGTGTTTTAGAATATACGAGTACGAAAGCATCAACACAAAATAAATCGTGGCGATGATGCCAAACCAAAATCCCAAAGCGAACGAAGCGGGCAACGCTACGAGTAGTAGGACGATAATCGCAACGAGCGCGGCAGATTTCGAGAGCGCGCCCGAAGCCAACGGACGAAATCGCTTTTTGGGATGCAGACGGTCTTTGTCAATGTCCACCAAATCGTTGATGAGATAGATGACACCAGAAAGAATGCAGAACAAGACAAAAGCCAGCGTTGCCTCGCGAAGAAAAGTCCACATTTCAGGTGAAAAGGGAAGCCAGTACTCGCGCAAGGTGAATGCGAACGGAATAAACACCATCAGGTTTTTCGTCCATTGACGCGGACGCATTGTCTTGAGTATCTGAATTAACATTCTACCTCCAACGGCGAGTATCATACCCAGAATTGTACCAAAGTCAAAATAATTTTCGATTGCCGATTGCTGATTGCCGATTTCAAAATCGCAAATCGTCAATCTAAAATCGAAAATGATTTGACTTTTTCCCGCCTTGCCTTTATCTTTGACGTGTGGCAAAGAAACGGCTCGATGTGTTGTTGGTAGAGCGGGAACTTGCCGAAACGCGTCAGCGCGCGCAAGCCCTGATTCTCGCCGGCGATGTGCGCGTCAATCAGCAAGTCGTGACCAAGGCGGGCGCGCTGGTCGCCGAAGACGCCGAAATCACGGTGCGCGCGCCGTTGCCGTACGTTAGTCGCGGTGGCTTGAAACTTGCCAGCGCGCTCGATGCGTTTGGTGTCAATCCGCGCGATAAAATTTGTGCCGACTTGGGTGCATCCACCGGCGGTTTCACCGATTGCTTGTTGCAGCGCGGTGCCGCACGCGTCTATGCGATTGACGTGGGCTATGGACAATTGGCGTGGAAATTACGCACCGATCCGCGCGTTGTGGTGATGGATCGCGTCAATGTTCGCCATCTTGATGCGTTGCCCGAACCGCTGGACTTGGTGGTAATTGATGTCTCGTTCATCTCGTTGACGTATGTTTTGCCAGTGGCGTACAAACTTTTGCACGCGCAAGGTGAATGCGTTGCACTCATCAAACCACAGTTCGAGGCCGGGCGTGACCAAGTGGGCAAGGGAGGCGTCGTGCGTGACGCGCGCGTGCATCGCGCCGTACTCGAGAAGATCGCCGAGTATGCCGCGACGAACGCTTGGCGCGTGTGCGGTTTGTGTCGTTCACCGATTATGGGCGCAGATGGTAACATCGAATTCTTTGTTCATCTCGACAAAATCTCTGCACCATCAATCTCTAATCTCCAATCTCTTATCTCTCATCTCGTCGAATGATCCAGTTATCCGCGATACGGGAACAGCATATTGCCACCGAATTTCTGTATTTGCCGCGTCACATCGGTTTGATGATGGATGGCAATGGACGTTGGGCACAGCAACGTGGCTTGACGCGTTTGGAAGGTCACAGGCACGGCACGCAGAATGTGCGCCGCGTGCTCGATGCATGCGCGCGTTACAACATTCGCATTGTGACGTTGTACGTTTTTTCGACTGAGAACTGGGGCAGACCGCGCGAAGAAATCGAAGGGTTCTTTGAATTGCTCGCCGAAGTGATTGATCGCGAAACCGAAAATTTTCGGCGACAAGGTGTGCGACTCATCCATAGTGGCTTGTTAGAAGGGGTGCCACCAGTCCTTGCTGACAAAGTTCAGCGCGCGGTGGAAATTACGCGTGATAACTGTGATTATCTATTGAACGTTGCGTTCAATTATGGCGGGCGAATGGAAATTTTGCGCGCAGTGCAACAGATTCTTGCTGATGGCATCCCAGCCAATGCAGTGACCGAAGAACTGTTTGAGCGTTACTTGTTCACCGCGGGCTTGGGCGATTTGGACTTGGTGATTCGCACCGGCGGCGACCAACGTCTCTCGAACTTTTTTCTGTGGCAAGCCGCGCGCAGCGTGTTCTATTCCACACCGATCTACTGGCCCGATTTTGATGAGCACGCTTTGCGTGATGCGTTGGCGGCATACAATCAATTTTGGCTGGAGCGTAATGTGGACGAAGGACGAATGACGAAAGACGAATGACGAAGGACGGAGGACGGAGGACATTCGTCATTCGTCTATCGCCTCGAGGACGGTATGAAACGACTCTGGACGCCTTGGCGAATGGTGTATTTGAAATCGGCTTCTAAATCCAAGCAAGGTGAGTGCATCTTTTGTGATAAAATCAAAGCGCGTCGTAGGCAGGATCGCAAAAATCTAGTGCTGCATCGCGGCGAACGCGCGTTTGTGGTGATGAACTTGTATCCCTACACCAGCGGACACCTGATGGTCGCACCGTACGAGCATAGCGGCGAACTGGAATCGCTCGATGGGGAAACGTTGAAGGAGATGATGTTGCTCGTCGGCACGAGCATTCGTGCCCTGCGCGCAACGATGAACCCGCACGGATTCAACATCGGCATCAACTTGGGACGTGTGGCTGGCGCTGGTGTGGAAGATCACGTGCACATTCACATCGTTCCGCGTTGGAACGGCGACACCAACTTTATGCCCGTGTTTGCCGAAGTACGAATGATTCCTGAACTATTGCCGCAAACGTACGACAAACTGTTCGAGGCATTTCAAAACATCACAGCATCCCAACCAACACGTAAGAAATAACAACCCAATCCCTAATCTCTAATCTCTAATCTCTAATCTCCAATCCCTAACCTCAAGGAGGAAAAAATGACTACACAACGACGTGAAGTCTTGATTGTAAGCGGAGCACGAACAGCGATCGGAAAATTTCAAGGCACACTTGCACCGATTCCCGCGACCGATCTTGGAGCGATTGTCGTGCGTGAAGCCGTACGCCGTGCGGGTATCGCACCTGAACGCGTCGAAGAAGTGATTGTCGGCAATGTGGTTGGTGCAGGATTGGGCCAAGCCCCCGCGCGCCAAGTGGCACTCAAAGCCGGACTAACAAACACTATCAGTGCAACACAAATCGGCAAAGTGTGCGGTTCGGGTCTCAAAGCCGCGATGCTGGCGAGTTCGATGATTCGCGCAGGTGATGCGGATGTGATGGTCGCGGCGGGAATGGAAAATATGAATCGCGCACCGTATATGCTACCCAACGCGCGCTTTGGCTATCGTATGGGTAACGCCGAGATGCTCGATGCGGTGATTTACGATGGATTGTGGTGCCCGTTCGAGAATTGGCATATGGGACGCGCGGCCGAATTCATCGCGCGCGAGTGCGGCATCACGCGCGAGATGCAAGACGAATATGCACTCAACAGTCATCGCAAAGCCCTCGCGGCGATGCAAGCCGGCAAATTCAAAGCCGAAATTGTGCCCGTCGAGATTCCAGCGAAAAAAGGCACGACACTGTTCGATACTGATGAAACACCGCGCGCCGATACGTCACTCGAAGCGTTGGCGAAACTCAAGCCCGCGTTCGAGGCGAATGGTACCGTCACCGCAGGCAACGCGCCACCGTTGAGTGATGGTGCGGCGGCAGTTGTGCTCGTCGGCGAAGAGATTGCCGCGCGCGAAAATCTTCAGCCGCTTGCGCGCGTCGTGGCGTACGCCCAAGCCGGCGTGGAACCCAAGCGCATCTTTTGGGCGCCGATTTACGCGATTCGCCGCGTGATCGAAAAGTCGGGATGGAAACTCGACGATGTGGATTTGTTTGAAATCAACGAAGCATTCTCCGCCCAAGTCCTCGCCGATGGTAAAGAACTGGGACTCGATTGGGCGCGCGTGAACGTGAACGGCGGCGCCGTCGCGCTCGGTCATCCGATTGGCGCAAGTGGCGCGCGCATCTTGGTCACACTCATCTACGCGCTCAAAGATCGTGGACTCAAACGAGGTTTGGCGGCGTTGTGTTTGGGTGGTGGTGAAGCGGTCGCGATGACGATTCAGGTGGTTTAAGGTTTCAAGTTTCAGGTTTCACCTTCCAACCTGAAACTTGAAACCTGAAACCTTGATTCAAAGGAGAATCGAAAATGGATTTTCAACTGACCGAAGAACAACGCGCGATTCGCGATTTAGCGCGCGAGTTTGCCCAAAAAGAACTTGCGCCGATTGCCGCGCAGATTGACGAGACCGGCGAGTTCCCTTACGAAACGGTGAAGAAAATGGGCGAACTCGGCTTGATGGGCATCGAAATTCCCGAAGAGTATGGCGGCGCGGGTTTGGATTGTGTCAGTTATGTGCTCGCCGTCGAAGAAATTTCCAAGGTGTGCGCGTCGCACGGCGTCATTATGAGCGTCAACAACTCGCTCGTATGTTATGGGCTGAACAAGTTTGGCACTGAAGAGCAAAAGCGCAAATTTCTCGTGCCGCTGGCTTCGGGCAAGAAACTGGGCGCGTTCTCACTCACCGAACCGCAATCGGGAAGTGATGCAGGTAATATGCGCGTGCGCGCTGTGCGCGACGGCGATGAGTATGTTATCAACGGACGCAAATCGTGGATCACCAACGGTCCCGCCGCTGACTATATGATTCTGTTTGCGGCAACACAACCCGAATTGAAACATCGCGGCACCGCAGCGTTCATCGTGGACACTAAATTGCCGGGCTTTGAGTTAGGCAAGAAAGAACCCAAACTCGGCATCCGCGCGAGCGCGACGTGCGAAGCAACATACGATAACTATCGTATTCCCGTTTCACATCGGTTGGGTAACGAAGGCGATGGATTCAAGATCGCAATGAGCATTCTCGATGCGGGGCGCATCGGCATTGCGGCGCAAGCACTTGGCATCGCCGAAGCGGCATACGAAGCGAGTGTGGCGTACTCGAAAGAGCGTTCGGCATTCGGACAAAAAATTTGCGAGTTCCAAGCGATTCAATGGATGCTCGCGGATATGTCCACGCGCATCGAGGCGTCGCGCTTGTTGATTTACAACGCGGCACTGAAAAAGAATAGCGGCGCGCGCTTTTCGCGTGAAGCGGCAATGGCAAAACTCTTTGCGAGCGAAACCGCGATGTGGGTCACCACCAAAGCGATTCAGATTCACGGCGGCGCAGGATACAGCAAAGAATTGCCACTCGAACGCTATTTCCGCGATGCCAAGATCACCGAAATCTATGAAGGCACAAGCGAAATTCAGCGCATCGTGATTGCACGCGCGGCGTTAGAATAGAGATGGCAACTCGAACGGCACGACGAGCAAAAGAACACGCAGCGACGTATGCGACACGTACCCCGTCGCGTACGCGTCCGTCGCGTCTGTATCCGCAGGCGCGGTATTTGACGCGCCAAGAACGCCGTGCACTCAAGGCGTACCAAGATTACTTGCTGAACAAGTTTCCAGATCACATCGAACGGATTGTCCTCTTTGGCTCCAAAGCGCGCGGCGATAGTACACCGGCTTCGGATCTCGATGTGTTGGTGATTGTTCGTTCCGACGAGTCCGATTTTCAGTCCGTCGAAGAACGTTGGCGGGAGATCACCACAGGCGCGTATGAAATTGGATTTCACTACGGCTTGGACATCTCGGTCAAGGTG
>JAOACU010000421.1 GCA_026417715.1 Anaerolineae bacterium
ACACCCCACCGAGCGCAGCGCGCCACCAGTAGCGCATTTCGCCGCGTACCGAGGGCGCGCGCAACTCGGGTGCGCCGCGCGCAGTGGCGCCCGCCAGAAATAGCGGTGTCACGGTCTGGAGTTCAAGCGTCCATCGGGCAAGACTGGGCATAGCATTCTCCTATGAAAAAACACAACGCGCCACAACCTTTGGCGCGCAAGCGCGTGCCAAACGTGTGGCGCGTGCAATTCTCTCTTCGACCAACCCCGATAACCGCGCACGGGCGCGGTTTATGCACGGCATTGTATTACTCCTGTGAGTTACATTACGGACGAGGAAAATCCTGAACGCAAGACGGGTATATTCTCATCCTCGCGCGATGTCAAATGAACTACGTTGTGCCAGGTGGACAAGTCTGCAAACGTGTCCTACACCGCGCGCGGGGTCAACGATACGGAATTTGCCGCACCACGCGATCACCTTGACGCGCGTGCGCGGCAAGCGTCTCTGCCCACGCTCGATGCGATTCGGGTGTGTCTTGAATCAGTTGCAAAGCGGCATCGAAATTGCCCGTCTCACGGTGTATTTCCGCCATCATCAAGCGTTCCCCAGGAGCGTGGGCATCCAACAATTCAAGCAGACGCGCAAAGTTTTCGCGCTCCCAATCCGAATAGTCGGGTGGAATGGGCGCGGTCTCGGCTTCGCGCAGTGGATCGTTGCACGCCCACCAGTAATGCACTCGCAGGTGAAGTTCACGTTCGGCGTTGTTGCCCAAGCCCGTTTGGAGCGCCTCGCGGAATTCGTCTCGCGTCAATTCGCGGACGGCTTGGGCGCGCTTCCACTCCTCAGGTATCGGTTCGCCATACTGCTCTTCGCCCACAACCTGCGCATCCTCCACCCAATACAACTGCACACATTGCGCGCAGCGCGTAATCGCAGGGAATTCGGGTAGCATCGGTGCCAGCATCTTGCCATCCGTCCAAAAGTGCGCGCCGAACGTGTTGCCCGAAAGCAAGGTGTGTCGTCGCGCAAGTGAACCACAGTGTGGACAAGCGATAATCTCATCAGGTCCAGGTATCATTTATCACCCCCTATTCTTCAATCTTCAAATCCAACGCCAACTGTTGCGCCGATTCTTTCATTGCCTTGATGGTGGGATCATCTTCGCTCAAAGGTTGCTCAGCCAAAGATTCCATCTCAAATTCGATGCCCAAGCGCAAATGTTTCAACCGCATACGGGCGGCGGGCGAGACGAAACTGCGAAACAAGTCCGCCCAACTTTCAGGTGGCACTGCGCCGCGAATGATAATCTTTTTGATCGCCTTGCCTTTCGGTGTGGCAGGCACGGCTTGACCGAAAACAGGCATCGTTGGGCTAGGGGCTTGTCCACTCGGAACACCCAAGCCAACTGGTTGATCTGTTGACACCGATGGGAGCGCCCCAACGGGTTCTTCGGTGAAAGGTGGAATGATCCACACGCCTTCTTCGTTCGGATCGAGGGGAATCGCTTCGCCACACCAACGCTTTTGCAAACTGTCCACTTTGAGTCCGCGTCCGATGCCAATCAAGCGATCCTTGCACGCTTGCGACAATCCTTGAGTGACTGCTTCGCGCGATGCAATCATCGGCTTGTCGGTGTAACGCAGAAACGCATCAATCGCATCGGCAAGTCGAATACCACCTTCGCTGGGGATCAACCCTACTCTTTGCAACGTGACACTGCCCACGCGCCGCAAAATCCACTCTTCCTCTTCGACCAATTGTTTCCATACCCAATTGAGATGCTCGCCGAAATCTTTTTTGGCGTCGTTCAGCGTGAGCCAAACCACTTTGTGTCCTTCGACCCGCGCCACGTTCGTGTACGCGCTGCTCAACGTATCGTCCACATTCATTCGCGCCGTCTTGATGCGCTCTGCCAAGTCTTCGAGTTGCTCGGCATCAAGTTGGCTCTTGTAATCGCGTTGCACGGCTTCGAGCGCCGCCAGTTCGCGCAGCGCTTGGCGCAAACGATTCAAGCCACGCGGGGATGGCACAAGGAATATCAGCGTGTTGCGGAATTGACGCTCGCGTGTGCCACACTTTTGACTCAGCGTCATAATTTTCTTTTCGATGACTTGTCTATCCCCATTGTCGGGCAGCACGAACGACGGAGGCATTATCAGCAAGGTGAGTGATTTCTGTTCGGGCAAGTCGGTTTGAGGATCCACTAGCACGCGCCACGTCGCTATGCCTGGCTTGAGCGCTTTGACTTGTTGCTCGATCTTTTGGACAATCTCCAGATCAAACTCTTCTCTTTGCAATGGCTGGCGATATTGCACGATGAGTTTGTTGAGCGTGGGCTTGGTGCCAAACCAATAGCGTTTACCGAGCATCCCCGCGCTGGCGGTATGCAGGAAAAAGCCGCGCTCTTCCAGCAACAGCAACGCGCCATCGGTATAGTTC
>JAOACU010000422.1 GCA_026417715.1 Anaerolineae bacterium
GCGCTGAACCCGATGATCTACGCCAAGTGTATGTGTTTCCGTATTCGCAGTCGGGGCAAGGGACATTCACATTGATTGAAGATGATGGCATCACAATCTATTATCAACGCGGTGAATTCACGGAGGTGACATTGCAAGTGATCGCCGAGCCAAACGAAATTGCACTTGACGTGAACGCGCGCGGCAATTTCCCGTTGCCATACGCGTCCATCGAATTCATTCTGCCACACGGCGAAACACGACGCGTCAAAGCGCGTGGTGAAGAATGGCGCGATGAACAAGGACGACGACATATTCGCGTGGATGTAGAGTCGAAATGAATCTTTCATCTATCGAATCGGTGATTGCCGAGCATCTGGGCAAAACGTTTCCTGCTGCGCAAATCGCGATTTACGCACGCGGACACCTCGCGTACGAAAACGCGTTCGGCGTTCTCGATCCCGATAATCCCCACTCTCCAATCACCAATCTCCAATCTCTTTTTGACTTTGCCTCTGTCACCAAACTTTTCACCGTCGCCGCGCTGATGACGTTCGTCGAACAAGGACGCGTTGCGCTCGATCAACGCGTCTGTGAGATTCTTCCCGAATTCACTGGCGCGCGTCCTATCGAACCATATCCCGATCCGCTGAATCCCAGCGCGGTGGTGCAAGTCGTTCCACCTACCGACGCGCGCGCGGATGCAAGTCAGGTGACGTGGCGGCATCTTCTGGCGCACAATTCGGGTTTGCCCGCGTGGTTGCCATTGTGGAAGTTGCCCAAGCGCGAAGTGCGTCGTCAGCGCGCGCTCACGTGTGCGTTTGCGTATCCTACGGGCACGCGCGTCGTTTACAGCGACATCGGGTTGATTCTCGTGGGATTTGCGCTCGAAAAACTAGCGGGCAAGTCGTTGGACGCGGTGATTCACGAGCGCGTGACGGCGCCGTTGGGCTTGGACTCGATTGGCTTTGGTCCCATTCCACCCGACAATGTCGCGCCGACGGAATTTTACACGCATCAAGATCGTCGAATGCGCGGCGAAGTGCATGACGAAAACGCGTGGTCGTTGGGAGGTGTGGCAGGACACGCGGGTTTGTTTGGCACCGCGCGCGATTTGGCGATGTTCGGTGAGGCACTGCGTACGCAGCGTTTGCTCAAACGTGAGACACTTGAGGAGATGACGCGCGTGCAAGCGGAGGAAGGCGCAACACGGCGCGGCATCGGCTTTATGCTGTGGTCACCTGATCCAAGCGCATCGAGTCATCCATTTAGCACGCAGACGTTCGGTCACACGGGTTTCACCGGCACATCGCTTTGGATTGACCCGACGCGCGAACTCGTCGTCGCGTGTTTGACGAATCGGGTGTACTATGGACGCACCAACGCAGAGGCAATCGGTGCGTTTCGTGTGGCATTGCATCGCGCGATTGTTGGGGCTTGAGTCGTATTGACGTTCAGGCGATATTTGGTTATACTATGGGTAGAAAGGATGGTATAACCGTGCAAAATGTCAAGACCGCCATTTCGATTCAGCGTTCACTGTTTGAACAAGCCGAGACACTTGCCCGCCGAATGAAAATTTCGCGCAGTCGCTTGTTTGTGCTGGCATTGGAAGAGTACATTCGCCGTCAACAAAATCGTGAACTATTGAACAAAATCAACGCCGCTTATGCGGACGAAACAGAGACCGAGCGAAACGCGCGACGCAAGATGAGGCGTACTCATCGGCGCATCGTGGAGGGCGAATGGTAATCAATCAAGGGGATATTTACTGGGTGGATTTGGGAGAGCCCAGTGGTTCTGGACCGGGCTACAGGCATCCTCATGTGGTCGTGCAGAACAATCTCTTCAACCGCAGTCAAATCAAAACTGTTGTTGTGTGCGCTTTGACTTCTAATCTCAAACGCGCGAATGCACCTGGTAACGTTCTCCTGGCGAAAGGCGAAGGAAACCTCCCCAAGCAAAGTGTAGTCAACGTCTCACAAATTTTTACCATAGACAAATCGCAACTGGACGAATACATCGGAACATTGTCGCCCAAGCGCGTGCGCGAAATCCTCGATGGGATTCAATTGGTGCTCGAACCGCGCGAGCCAGAGTGATTGTTACAAGTTCTTGACCAGCACCACATACCACCGATGCGGTGTAAAACCGAACTTGCCGTACCACTCGACGAGATTCGTCCAATCAATGATACATCCGCGTACGCCGCGCGCCCGCAAGTAGCGCAACCCCGCGTCGAGTAGCGCGCTACCGTACCCCTTGCCGCGCGCGTCTCGACTCACCCCAATCGAACCGAGTTGTCCCCAAGGGCGCGGCAAACGATGCGGATAGTAACGTTCAATCGGTCGTTCGGAATCCTCGAATGTCAACCGCGCTGTTCCCTCGATACCGCGCGCAGTTTGTAGGACGATGTAATCCGAAAAGCGTCCTCCCTCACGC
>JAOACU010000423.1 GCA_026417715.1 Anaerolineae bacterium
TTTTTCAACCGCGCGCTCGACGAAGCACAAAAAATCGGCGATGCATACAAGACCGCCAAGTTCACCGCCGCGCTTGCGGCTGACATTGCACGCGTGGATGTGAATCGCGCGCTTGATCTTGCTACCAAGTTGAATGATGTGGTGCTCCGCGACCAAGCGTATCGCGACATTGCCATCGCGCTCAACTCGAACGAAGTGGCAACGAAAATCGTGGCACCATCGTTCCGCGTGCAGGCGTTGACCGCGCTGGGCGTCAAGACGCAAACGCCAAAATACTTCCAAGACGCGTTCGCGCTCGCGGACAAGGTGGAAGACGTATCGGTCTTGCGTGACCTTGCGATTGCGTGGGCGGCACTCGACGCGCGCGCCGCGCTGGCGGTCGTGGACAAACTAGAAGATGCATCGGACAAGGTTGCCGCGCTTCAGGTCATTGCCATCGAACTTGCCAAGACGGACAAGAAACAATCGGCGGAGGTGTTTGATCGCGCGGTGAGTCTCGCCAAAGCGGTGCGTGTGCGTGGCGAATCGTTTGCCGCCGCGCGCGCGCTCGCCACGCTGGCATCGTCTTACGCGACGATTGACGCGGCAAGGGCAAATCAGGCATTCACAGCGGCACTCGAATCTGCCAAACGTGTCAACGTCAAATATTGAGACGAGTGACCTGTGAGGTCGGCAAGACCTCACAGGTCTTTGTAGGACGTGTTTACGACTTGTTTTTTACCAGATTCGTACCTGTTTTTGATAAAATTGTAACACAGTGACGTTCGGCAATCATTTGTCCTTCGTCCTTCGTCGTTCGTCATAAAAAGTCCGATGTCTTGGCTTCGCCAATTGTTCAGGCGCGATCAAACCACAACGCAACGCTGGCGCGTTCTGCAAATCGAAGTGACCAGCCGCTGTCTCTTGCAGTGTACCTTTTGTCCCAAGCAATCGTTTGGGCACAACTGGATCTATGGCGATTTGCCATGGTCGCTTTTTGACGAATGCATCGCGCCACACCTGTCCCGTTTCGATTTGGTGTACTTGCAGGGCTGGGGCGAGCCGCTCTTGCATCCGCAGTTGTGGGAAATGATTCGCGCGACCAAAGCGGCGGGATGTCGCGTGGGCTTTACCACGTGTGGTAGCGCGCTCGACGAAACGAATAGTGCGCGCTTGCTCGATGCTGGCGTAGATATTCTTTCGATTTCGTTCGCGGGCGCAACGCCGGCGACGCACGAAGCGTTGCGCGTCGGTTCCGATTTTCGGAAACTCGCGGCGAACGCCGAGCGCATCGCGCGATTGAAAAAAGAGCGCGCGCTGGCTGTTCCGTTGTTGGAACAACATTTCTTGATGTTGCGCTCGAACATTCACGAGTTGCCTGAATTCGTGCGCCTGGCGGCATCACTCGGTATGGACGAAGCGGTAGCGACGAACGTGGTGTACACACCCACACACGAAATTGCCGCCGAGCGCGTCTTTGCCGAATCGCCCGATCCGCGTCATCTTGAGTTGGTGGCTGAAGCCGAACGCGAAGCCAAACGGTTGGGGATTACGTTTCGCGCGTATCCGTTGACGATGAACCCCAATATTCTGGAGTGCGACGCGTATCCCACCGAGACGGCATACATCAATCATTTGGGGCAAGTGGCGCCGTGTGTGTACTTGGGCTTGCCGACGCGCGATTTGGCGCCGCGCATTTTCGAGGGACAAGAGCATCCTATCGCACCGGTCAACTTTGGTAGCATTTGTCTTGGCTTGCTTGCGGCGATGCAAGGAGCAGAACGCGCCCAGTTCATCGGCGCGTTTCGCGCGCGCAAAGCATTTGCCTATTCTGCGCTTGCACTTTCGGCGGCAAGTGGGGTGGACGCGCAGACACGTCTGCCCGATCCGCCCTCCCCATGCCGTTTTTGTTATAAAATGTATGGTATTTGAAATGAGGTCACCGTGTCTCCACGTTCCATCTTTGATTTGCAAGCCGAATTGTGCAAAACGATGGGCAATGCCACGCGCCTACGCATCGTGCATTCGTTACGCGAACATCCCAAAAGCGTGAGCGAAATCGTTCAAGACACCAAACTCGCCCAAGCCAAAGTATCGCAACATTTGGCGATTTTGCGCGCGTACGGCATCGTGGCATCCAAACGCGAAGGACGCGATGTGATTTATCGCATTGCCAATCACAAACTTGTGCGCGTGTGCGATTTGATGCGCGAAGTGTTGGCAGAACAAGCCGACGAGCGCGCCGAAGTGTTCGAGGCGTTGAAGGAAAAGTGAAATATTGCGTATTGCGTATTGCGTAGTGCGTAAACGGAATACGTAATACGCAATACGCAATACGCAATACGGAGTACCCCCTATGAATCTCGAATACCTCTTGATTCTATTCGCTTGGCTTGCCGCCGCGCTGTTTGTGTTTGTGTCGGCGTACAAAATGTATCGCG
>JAOACU010000424.1 GCA_026417715.1 Anaerolineae bacterium
ACATTCGACTGCTCTTTATTGAAGCAACTAAGATGGACTTGGGTGATTTGCCAAGTAATTACAAGACAACATGGAACGGTGTTGACTATAGTTACACCACTCTAGAATCTGGCGCGGCTCATGTCTATACTGGACTCAGACTGGGGAATCAATGGGATGGTGAAAATGATGGGCAGGTGGATGCAAATGCCGTAGGGGATGACAACAATCCGTCTGGAGGACCTGATGATGAAGATGGTGTTCAAGTAACTACGACTAATGAATGGAGCGCGGGTCAACAAGTCTCGGTCACAGTGACTATCAACGGTGGTGATGGCTGTCTTTCCGCTTGGATTGACTGGAACAAGAATGGCGCGTTTGCCACTACAGAACGAGTCATAACTAACACGGCGGTAAGTACAGGAAGTTACGTCTTTACATTTACAGTTCCGTCTGGCGTTTTGTCGCCGTACGTTTACTTTTCGCGATGGCGATTATTCCCCAGACCTGGATACGGCACTTGTCCCTCCCCATCAACCAAGCCATTGCCGTTTTACGATGTCACAGGATTTGACCAGGATGGTGTCCCCCAAGGATATGCCCACTATGCTGGTGGTGAAGTAGAAGACCACAAGATCGGTCGCGCACCAACAGCGGTAACGCTACAGTCGTTTGGCGCGGCGTCTGCACTAGACTGGGCGTTGCCTGTCGTGGGAGTGGTAGGCGTTGTCGGTGCGTTGGGTGTGTTTGCGCTGCGGCGACGGCGCAATTGACAAATTCGCAAAACCTGTCGGGTTTGGAAGACCTGATAGGTCTTGAATTCCAAATCAAGAATTATTTCTGGAGGAGAATAAAAATGAATGATCCACAACCGAACAACAATCAGGTATTGCAACAAAACGAGACGCCCAAACAACCATACGAAAAGCCCGCGGTGATTTATCGCGCGCCGCTGGAGGCAACAGCGGGGCAATGCACAGAGTCGCCTGGTAAAACGGGAATCGGCTGTACCGTGATTCAGAGTTAGCATTCCAAGACCTGTGAGGTCTCAAAGGACCTCACAGGTCTTTGTAAGAACCAATAGTCAATGAGCCAATGAGCCAATTTGTCAATGAGCCAAAGTGCTTGAGCAATCCTTCTGTCCTTCGTCTTTCGTCCTCCGTCCTTCGTCCCTTCGGCTTCGCTCAGGGCAAGCCTTCGTCCTCCGTCCTCCGTCGGCGCGCACGCGACAAGCATCAGCATCGCCAAGACGTAAACCCACACGCGACGCATCATCCTCAATTCTCCACAAGTGACGCAGGCGGCACTTCTTCGCCGCGACTGCTCAACAAACCGATGCCAAACTGTTCTGCCACCTCGCGCGCGCTCACATCAATCCGCATTCCGTACACGTAAACCAAATACGGTGCGTGCACCCCGGCGGCGCTCAGCGCCTCGCGAAAATTCGGATCGCGCATTCGCTTTGCCCAGGCTTCCACCGCGCGCCCACTCAAACGCACCTTGGCTTCGAGCACCGCCGACACGCGTTGCCCTTGCGCGTCTTCCAGAGGCAGCACGACATCCACTTCACCATCCAAGGCAAGCGTATAGTCGTTGCCGATAGCGCGATAGCCCTTCTTGCGGAGCACGGTCAGAAGCACATCAGCGGCTTCTTCTTCGACACTGACACCGATGCGATGTTCTAGGACGCTAACGCGATAGTCCAAACGTGCCAGGTGTTGCTCGGTACGCTTTTGCGCCTCGGCGAGTTCTTCCACGCGCTGCTCAGTACGCTTTTGCGCTTCGGCGAGTTCGCGCACACTTGCCGCAAGTTCTTGCACGACGGCTTCGAGGCGGTCGAGGCGTTGTTCGGTACGTTGTTGGGCGGCGGCGAGTTCACGTACTTGTTCCTCGGTGCGCTTTTGCGCTTCCGCGAGTTCTTGCACGATGCGTGGCAAAGCCAGCATATCCTTGCTCAACACAAGGCGACGTAACTGGGTACGCCACTGTGGGTGTGTCTCCAAAAGTTCAACCAGATCGTGAAAATCAGAAACCTTGAATGGCATATGACCAACCTTTGTCAATCGCTTTTGGGGATAAAGAGGTTTCTAGACCTCACCGGTCTCTGAGACCTGTGAGGTCTGAACAAGCCATTTGTCGTTTTCTACCCATAAGCGTTGTCAATTATCCTATCCGAATTATAACACAAATCGCACATGGTGTCATTTCTGTAGACTGTTGCGACCACCGATGCACTCTTGATGCACCTAGCGAGAAACGTCAAAGGTGTATCCCAACTTGTGTAACACCGCGCGCAAGTCGTCTGGGAGTGGCGCGGTAAAACTGACTGCGCGCCCATCGCGCGGCAAGGTGAACTCAATTTTCCACGCGTGCAAAAATTGGCGCGTCAAGCCCAGCGTGTTTTTCTTTTTGCCGTACACTGTATCACCC
>JAOACU010000425.1 GCA_026417715.1 Anaerolineae bacterium
TCCGCGCGATACATTGCGGCAGCCGCAGTGCCCGTGCAATGACAATCAATCAGCGATGCGATGAGTCCACCGTACACGTAACCGGGAATCGCAGTGTGGTAGGGCTTAGGTGTGAAGGTTGTTACCGACTCGTCGCCATCCCAGTACGTTTTGATTTGATAACCGTGTTCATTCAAACGACCACAGCCGTAGCAGTAACTCAGTTCGTCGGGATAGTAATCTTGGAATGCTTTGGTCATTGGTTTCTCCTTGTGCGCGAAAGCGCGAGTGCGCGGGTGAGCGAAAGAGCGAGCGCGCGGGTGAGCGGAAGAGCGAGCGCGCGAGAGGGCGAACGCGCGAGAGGGCGAAAGAGCGAACGCGCGAAAGAGCGAACGTGCGAGATGGCGAGAACGCACCTTCGCTCTCTCGCTCTACGCTCTCTCGCCCTTTCGCTCCACGCTCTCTCGCTCTTTCGCGTCATTTCGCCTCCGCGCGCAACAGTTCAAGCGTTTCGTACGCGTGACGCAAATGCGGAATGACGATGCTACCTCCCACGACCAGCGCGACGTTCAGCGCATCGTGCAACTCGGCATCTGTGTAACCCGCCGCGACGCACTGAATCAGGTGATAGTCAATGCAATCGTTGCAACGCAACACGGTGGACGCGACCAAGCCGAGTAGTTCTTTGGTTTTGCCGGGCAACGCGCCATCGTGATACGCCATCGTGTCGAGATTGAAAAAGCGTTTGATGCCCAGATGATCGCTTGCCAAGATTTTCTCATTCATCTTTTCGCGATACGCGCGAAATTCGTCGAGACGTGAAGGCATAGTCACTCCAATAGATGTTGAGATTGAATTCGCGTCAACGAATACTGAACGAATAAACGAATGGGTGGGGTTCATTCGTTTATTCGCTGCTCATTCGTTGACGCGGTTTTCAAATCACAGTAGCAAGGGTAGCATATCGGGTGCATGCGTGAGGACGATGACGCGCGCATCGTTACCGTGTCGCGCCAACGCCTCGGCAAGTGCATCGTCCACACTGGCGAATGGTGTGAACGCCAGCGCGCGCGCGTCTTCATCGGGAATGCCATCGCTCACCAAACTGATGCGCGCGCGTTCGCGCATCTTTGCCCACGCCAGCGCAAGCGCACCCGAAACGACATCGCGAAGCGTACCATCTTCGATGCGCGCAAGGATCGTCGCCGCGTCGAGCGCGGTAAAATTGAGCATCTCGTGATGCGTCACCGATACACCCTCAGGACTCGGTGTGACGACGATGACCGTTCCACCATCCTTGACCGCAATGTCGGCAGGGTAAAGCGATTTGTGCGCTTGCCAAAATTCAATGTCGCACGGATGCGAACCCGCGATGACAATCTCGGCTTGCGCGGGAATTGGCACGCCATACACCGCGCGCGAAGTCGCCACACCCGCGCGAAACGCCGCGCGCATATCACCGTAGAACGCGCGCACCAGTTTTCCTTCCGCATTCAGCACGCAATTCAAAATCACGCGCATCCCCACGCGCTCGGCAATCGTTTCCATCTCGTCGCGCACTGGCGATTCGACGAGACCCAAGTACGAACGACGCGTGCGCGTGCTAAAGAGATGCGTCGCGCCGGTCGTTGCCGCACCCGAAATGCCGGGCTGGACGATTTTCGCACCCGCCGAATAACCGGGAATGTGATGCGGCACGATGCTCCCCAAGCCGATGAGCAAATCGGCTTCGACCGCGAGACGCGCGACGTGAATCGGTGTGCCGTTGGGCGTCGTGCCCAAATCGGCTAACTGCGCAGGGTCTTGCCAAGGACTGTTGATGACACGCACCCGACTCGTCACCGCGCGCGTGAAATGTTTTTCGATTTCCGCATCCGTCATTGGGCGATGCGTGCCAAGCGCGATGAGGACGCGCACTTGATCATCGCGCACGCCTGCGCGATTCAGTTCGTCGAGTAGAATGGGGATGATGATGTGCGAAGGTGTTTGGCGCGTCAAATCGTCGGCAATGATGACGACGTTGCGCGCGCCGCGCGCAAGCGCATCGAGACGTGGCGCATCAATCGGATGTTCGAGCGCGCGCCGAATTTCAGCGGCAGGGTCGGGCGCGGGAGGCGTCGCGCGCGGTGTAGCGTATGCTAACAAATTTTGTTCGGGCACACGAAAGGTCAATGTTTGCTCACCATAAGGTATAGTCAGTTCACGCCACATATTTTTCAATTACCTCACGATTCAGTTGCACGCCCAAGCCCGCGCCTTCGGGCACGCGCGCGTGACCATTTTCGATGTGAATCGGTTCGGCAAGCACTTGCTCGCGCAAAGGCGTGGGCGAGACGTCGCGCAACATATAACCACCGCCGGGCGTAGAGGCAAGCAGGTGCAACGCGGCGGCGAAGCCCACATCGCTTCCGTAGTGGTGTGGTGAGTAC
>JAOACU010000426.1 GCA_026417715.1 Anaerolineae bacterium
GTGTGTTGATGGGCGCGCTCGCCGGCGTGATGGAAGCGCAATACAACTTGTTGCGTCGTCATGGTCATTCACCCAGCGAAGCGTTCAACGAGACAGTCGAGGAACTCACGCAAAGTTTGATTCGACTCGTGGACAAGAACGGAATGGATTGGATGTATGCCAATTGTAGCACTACCGCGCAGCGCGGCGCGCTCGATTGGCGTCACGAATTTCGACGCGCCGTAGAACCCGTCTTTGAACGTTTGTATGCTAGTGTCGTGTCGGGTGAACAAACGCGCATCGTTTTGCAAGCCAACAGCGCGCCCGACTATAAAGCCAAACTGGAAGCCGAACTGCGCGAAATGCGCGAATCGGAAATGTGGCGCGCCGGCGCCACCGTGCGTGCGCTGCGACCGGAGAATTGGAAAAAATGAACGATAACTATGTTCGTATTTTCGATACCACCTTGCGCGATGGCGAACAAGCCCCAGGCGCAAGTCTCGATGTCGCCGAGAAATTGGAAATCGCGCGGCAACTCGCGCGACTCGGCGTAGATGTCATCGAAGCCGGCTTTCCGATTGCGTCACCCGGCGATGCCGAAGCCGTGCGCCGCATTGCCACCGAAGTTGGCAATTCGCGCGAAGGCAAACGCGTCCCGATTATCGCCGCACTCGCGCGCGCCAATCCGCGCGACATTGACGCCGCCTGGGAGGCGGTGCGGTACGCCGCCAAGCCGCGCATCCACACTTTCATCGCGACATCCGACATTCACCTTGAACACAAATTAAAGATGACGCGCGCACAAGTGATCGAGCGTGTGCGCGAAATGGTGGCATACGCTAAACGTTACTGCGACGATGTGGAATTCTCACCCGAAGACGCGGGCCGCTCCGACCCAGAATTTTTGTACGAGGTGCTTGCTGTCGCCATCCAATCGGGCGCCACCACGCTCAACATCCCTGATACGGTCGGCTACACGATGCCCGATGAATTCGGCGCGTTGATCGCCAACATCATCAAGCACACGCCCGGCGCCGATCGCGTCATCATCTCCGCGCACTGTCACAATGATTTGGGCTTGGCGACCGCCAACACGCTCGCAGCGATTCGCGCCGGCGCGCGCCAAGTCGAAGTGACGGTGAACGGCATCGGCGAACGCGCGGGCAACGCCTCACTCGAAGAAGTCGTGATGGCATTGCGCACGCGTCCGAATGTGTTCGGTGTGACCACCGGCATTGACACCACCCAAATCGCGCGCACGAGTCGCTTAGTCTCCAACTACACCGGAATTCCGGTGCAACCGAACAAAGCCATCGTTGGCGCGAACGCGTTCGCGCACGAAGCCGGCATTCATCAAGACGGTATGCTCAAGCATCGTCTCACGTACGAAATTATGCGCCCCGAAACCATCGGACTGGCGCAATCGAATCTCGTACTCGGCAAACATTCGGGACGTCACGCGCTCCAAGCGCGTCTCGTTGAACTCGGTTATCGGTTGAGCGAAGCCGATTTGGATCAAGTGTTTCGACGTTTCAAAGAATTGGCAGACAAGAAAAAAGTGGTGACCGATGCGGACTTGATTGCGCTTATCTCCGATGAATTTTATCAACCGCCAGAAATTTTCGCGCTGGAGGACATCCAAGTCACTTGCGGTCGTCCGGGGATGCCCACTGCCACCGTGCGCTTGCGCGGACCCGATGGGCAAAGTGTCGTGACAGCGGCGATTGGCACAGGTCCGGTGGACGCCACCTACAAGGCGATTGACGCCATCGTGCGCGCGCCGAACACGTTACTCGAATACAACGTGCACGCGGTCACCGAAGGGATTGACGCGCTCGGTGAAGTGACGGTGCGTTTGCAGTCGCACGAACCCGAACCGCGCATCTTGGGTGGACACGGTGCGGACACGGACATTATCGTGGCAAGTGCCAAAGCGTACCTTGCCGCGTTGAACAAACTCGTCGCTGGTCAACGCGATGCGAGTGCCTTGTATTTGAAACAAGTTTTTGCAAACGGACAAGGAGGATAAAAAATGTTTTCCGAACCACAAAAGACAAACACAACGGCCGACTATCCGGTGAATCTGTTTCAGGATGAATCGCGCGATTACGCGAATCTGTGGGATGGTCAAGCCCTGCGCGCGGTGCAAACGATGACCACGCGCGCTGAGCCACAGACCGTCACGCGCACTCCCATCACACCAACGATGACGACGCGCGGATGACACCACGAACGCTCTTTGACAAAATTTGGGACGCGCACGTCGTTCTGCAAGAACCGAACAGTCCCGCGATTCTCTACATTGACCTGCATCTGATTCACGAGGTCACTTCACCGCAAGCGTTTGCGGGATTGCGCGCGCGCAGTTTGCGCGTGCGTCGTCCCGACAAAACGTTTGCCACGCTCGACCACAGCATTCCCACC
>JAOACU010000427.1 GCA_026417715.1 Anaerolineae bacterium
GCTTACAGCAAAGGTGAGCGTGGTATCGGGCGCGGGCTTGTTTTGTTTGTCGTACACCATTGCAGTAACTTGCGCGGTGCTGGTGCCGTCGGCGGACAGAGTGGAGGGCGAGACTTGGACGCGTACAGAGCCAACCGTGCCCTTCTTGGGAGTGACACCGGAGGGTGGTTGACGCGGACCTGCGCCAAAGTTCTTGTTAATGAAATCTTTGGCTTCCGTCTTAGATACAAAATCTTGTTTCACGGTGTCCCAAATGTAGTAGTACAGTGCCGCGACAAACTTGTTGAAATCTTTCGTCTTGACGTAGGCATCCCAGTCAGTTGCTTTGAGGTCGAAGCGAATCCAATAGCGTTCGGTGTATTCTAGGGTAACGATGAGCATCGTGGCGTTAGGAAAACCCTTGCGATCAGCCGTAAAGCCATCCACGAGTTGTTGCGATGTCTCGGAGGAATACATATTGTTGGAAACCATTGGCATTCGCACACTCGCGACAACCGTTCCGTCATCCCAAGTTAGAGTGGCAAAGCGAGTGACTTTGTACCCCTTGTCCTCCAATTCTTTCTTGGCGGCTTCTTCTTTGGTAAACGCCGTGATCTCTTCCGTGGTAGCCAGCGTAAAGTTTTCAGTGTGCACCACTTTGCCGCTCACGCTGAATGTGACCGTCCACTGCCCGGTCAAGTCCGCGTTGCCGGTGCCGGCAATATCGAGTTGTCGGCGCGTCACGTTTTTGGCTTCCCATTTGCCCGCGTCATAACTCGCGCGCGGCATCGAGGTGACCTTGCCCGTGTCGCCGCTGTACCACTTGGAATCTGCCTTGCTACCCATTGGCGATGTGAACTGAATGTCCACCAGGAATTGCTTTTCTGCCGCGCCGCCCTCCGCAACGATGAATGCCCACGCGTAGATAGCCGATACTTCCGGCGAGAACGAGGCAGCATAGTCGCTGTTCTTGGGATCCGCGCTCAAAGATGCGATCAAGGTGTAGCCCGTTTTCTCGGTAGCCGGTGTTGGAGTAGGCACGGGCGTGGTGGCGGGACGTGGTGTGACAGTGGGAGTTGGTTGGATTGCCCGCGTCGGAGTACTGGGTGGCGGAGTGGGACTTTGCGCGGTACAGATACCCGATGTAATCCACAGTCCGCCTAAAATCAACAGTGCCAGCACAGTCAAACTACGTAGGATCGTTTTCATCTTTTTCACCTCCTTTCTTTTTGGGATTTGGATTGATCGCGGTTGCCAGACGCGCACTTGCGAAAAGGCAACCACGAGGTCTTCCGAGCCAACGTACAGACCGAAATAGCCCTTGGTTAACGATGAATCGTTCACGCGCGCGACCGATTTGCCATTGATAAAGAACTCGAACGAACTACCGCGCGCGAGCACACCCAAACGATTCACCCCTTTCACTTGGATGACGGGATCGTTCGTCCAACGCACGAGTGACACGACCGTATCCGTCACATCTTTGGCGATGCGAAACGAGCCATTAGCAGTGATGCTGAAGAGATAACCATGATCCATTCCACGATCACTACGTAGCATCAAGCCATAACCGTAATCGGTGGGACCGCTAACATAACGTGTGTTCACTTCATAGTATCCGTCATCCAGATTGCCGCAGTCGGCGCAAGTGACGCGCCAAATCGTATCTTTTTTGTGACTGAGGAGAATGTACTCACCGTTTTGAATCGTGGCTTCTTTACGTCGGGATACATCCGCGCTGGCGTTGCCAGTCCACCAGCCCCGATGGTTGTTGATAAAATCATCGTACAAGAGCAAGGTGCTGACACTCACCGGCGCACTGGGGCGAATATCGCCGACGAGAGGCAGGGTCAAGATTTCGTTTGTATCAATTTCGAATGTTCCTGTGGACAACAACTCACCATCGCCGTACACTTCTACCGTGTAGCGTCCTGGCTTCATCACGAACCAAGAATCAATCTTTTTCTCTGCGCCACCGTTGACTTGCAAATTCCATCTGCCTTCGTAACGTAAATCGGGTTTTTCGTTTCCGTTGTGATACACTTTCCACACGGTTTGCATCCCGGGTTTGACGTTGGAATAATTCCACAGCGCGTAGATGCTGTCACCGCGATAGGGAAAGCGATCGCGTTCAACGTAGGACTGAAATGCATCTGCTTCGTTATAGAACTTGTTGGCAAAAACCAGCGGATCGAATTTCGCACCGCTCGGTTTGACCACGATCGTATTCTGATACTCGAGCGCGGTGAGGGCTTCCCTGATGCGTTTGAGATATTTCTCGCCGACTTGCAAAATCACATCGCGGTTGACGACTTTAACGTCGTGTTGTTCGCGATCAGGATAGCAATATTTCTGATGCGTTGCGCACAAGAGATTCTCGATGTTTTGCACGCTCGCTTCGATCTCATCCCACAGGGCTTGAGG
>JAOACU010000428.1 GCA_026417715.1 Anaerolineae bacterium
TCTTGGGACCCTTCGACAAAGCACAAAAGAAGGATGATTACACGGTCATCGTGAATTTCACTGCGCCCTGGCCCGTCGGAATGCAAATGCTTGTTCACACCCAAATCGTTTCCAAAGCGTATGTCGAAAAAGTGGGCACCAAGGGCTTGATCGAAAAACCGATGGGCACGGGTCCGTTCAAGTTCGTCTCTGCCAAGACGGGCTTTGAAGAAGTCGTGTTGGAGCGCTTCGATGGCTACTATGGTGGCGCGCCCACACTGGCGCCTGTCGGCAAGGCATGCGTTCCCCGAGCCGTGTTCCGTGTCATTCCCGAAAACTCGACGCGTGTTGCGGCGCTCCTTGCGGGTGAAGTGGACATTATCACCGAAGTCCCCGCTGAACTGGTTGGCACACTGCAAAAAGTCCCCGGCATTCAAGTCAAGACTGTTCCTGGCACGCGCCCGATTTGGATGGAGTTCAACGTCACTCAACCTCCATTCGATAACCCCAAAGTGCGTCAAGCGTTGAACTATGCTGTTGACAAAGACCTCATCATCAAAAAAGTGTACAATGGTTTGGCGAAACCGCTGGCAGGTCCATTGATGCCGACGAACGTAATGGCGGATCCCAGTTTGAAACCGTACCCGTATGACAAGACCAGAGCGCTCGCGCTCTTGAAAGAGGCGGGCTGGGCGCCCGATGCGAGTGGAATGCTGATGAAAGATGGCAAACCCTTCGCGTTCGTCATTGACACGATTGACTCACTCCGTCCCATTGCCGAAGCGGTTGCAACGATGTTGCGTGACATTGGGATTGACGCTAGTGTGCGCGTGTGGGAATACAGCGTCGTGCGACCGAAACTGCTTGCGCGCGAACGGCAAGCGTACGTCGGTGACTGGGGCGATTCGGCATTCGATCCCGTCGGTCATATGGAAGCCAAGTGGCACTCGCTCGTCGCTGGTTCGACCTACGGACGCGGCAACTTTTCGGGATACGCCAACAAGCGCGTGGATGACTTGATCAAGGCGGGCGAAACTGAAAACGATGTTGCCAAGCGTAAGGCAATCTACTACGAAGCGCAAAAACTGATCTACGACGATGCCCCCGCAATCTTCCTGGTGCTCCCAGAAGCCATCGAAGCCGCTACGGCACGCGTGCAGAACTGGCAACCCGCCTCCGATAGTCGTCAGAACTTGCACGATGTGTGTTTAAAGTGAAAGACAATGAGCCAATGAACCAATGAGCCAACAAGCCAAATGTTGCTCCGACCGCGTTATGGTTTGGCTGATTGGTAAATTGGTACATTGGCTCATTAAGTTGACATTATGAAAGCGATCAAAATCTTCGAGCGCGTGCTCGCCACGATTCCGATTATGTTCGGCGTTGCCATCATTGTCTTCTTTTTCATTCGGCTCACCCCGGGCGATCCGGTGGACATTATGCTGGGACGTTCTGCCGCTGTGACGCAACGCGAAATCGAACAACTACGTCAGCAATTTCATCTCGACGAACCTTTGCATGTCCAACTTGGTTACTTTTTGGGCGATGCTCTGCGCGGCAACCTGGGTTATTCGTACATCCGCAACAAGCCCGTGATTGCTTTGTTGACCGAACGACTTCCCGCAACGATCGAGTTGACCCTCGGTTCGCTCCTCATCAGTTTGATCATTGCACTGCCGATTGGCATTCTCTCCGCGGTACGTCAGAACTCACTTCTCGATCGTCTGAGTATGGCGGGCGCGTTTCTTGGAATTTCGATGCCTGGCTTTTGGCTTGGCATCATTCTGATTCTTTTCTTTGCGGTGCGTTTGCAAGTTTTACCTGCACAAGGGCGTCTGAGTTACGATGTGCAACTGCAAGAGATCACGGGATTGTACGTCCTCGATAGTTTGCTTACGCGCAATTGGCGCGCGCTCGAAGATAGTTTGAAACACCTGTTGTTGCCATCGCTCACGTTGGGTGCAGGCGTTGCCGCAATCATCGCGCGCGTCTTGCGTTCGAGTATGCTCGAAGTGTTGCGCAGTGATTACATCAAACTGGCGCGCGCTAAAGGCGCGAGTGAGTGGGATGTGGTGATGAAGCACGCGCTCCGCAATGCGCTCATTCCTACCGTCACCGTCGTTGGTTTGCAAGTGGGCGTGTTGCTCGGCGGCAATATGATTGTCGAGACCGTGTTCAGTTGGCCCGGGTTAGGACGTTTGGTGGTGGACGCAATCTTTAATCGCGATTTTCCGCTCATTCAAGGCGCGGTGATGCTGTACGCCATCACCTTTGTTTTGACGAATCTCGTCGTAGATGTTTTGTACACGTATTTGAATCCAAAGATTACGTTGTAGCATCAATGAGCCAATGAACCAATTAACCAATGAGCCAAATCAACTTGCCCGTTTGTCCTTTGGCTCATTGGCTCATTGACAAATTGG
>JAOACU010000429.1:0-279 GCA_026417715.1 Anaerolineae bacterium
GCCACGTTGGGATGAATCGCCGGAAAGTACAACCACTCGTTGCCATCAAACTCGACAAGGCGCACAAGGTCAGGTGGTGTTACATCGTTCATTCGTCCGCCTTGACGACGCGGATCAATGAACGTGTCCAAACCGACTTGGGTCAGCACGCCAGGACGTTTGGCGGCGGCTTCGCGCAAAATGTGAAAGAGAATGCCACTCGGAAAATTGTACGCTTCGATTTCGTTGTTGTAAATCATCTGCCAAATTTTCGGCGAAGGCAGCGAAGAGGGACCACTC
>JAOACU010000429.1:289-2374 GCA_026417715.1 Anaerolineae bacterium
CTCGGATACGAACCCGCAATCGTGCGCTTGAGCAAGCCCTTGTGCGCGAGATGATCAATGCCGGCGATGCCAAACATATCGCCCGAAGCAATCGGGTGAAGTGTCGTGAGATTGCGCGGCGCGCCATCGCGCACGAATCGTTCGCCGATGGCGCGCAAGATGGCATCGGGGCAATTGAGACCGGCGGACGAACTGATGACGACCAGCGCGTCATCGGGGATGAGTTCTGCCGCTTGCGCGGCGGAGATGAATCGAACGCGAGACATTTTGTTATTCATCCTAACGCCACTGCACTTTGACCACGCGCCGCTCACCTTCAAAATCAATGTAGGCGACGCGTTTGTTCACTACGCCATACTCGAAAATCTTTTTGACGAGGAGAACATCTTGCAAACAATATTTTTCGAGTCGCTCTTGAAACCACGCACCCAATTCGTTGACGCGTTCTGCGCCTTCAGTGTCACCAACGTTTGTGAGCGCGAGGGGCCAGCGCTCACGCAACGCCACCGCCAAACGATTCCACACGACCGCTTGCGGACCCGTCGCCAACTTTTGTCTGCCCAACGAACCTTCGGCGAGCGCGGCGAGTCCAACGCGATGCCCCAAGCGCGCCTCCAAATCGGCAAGCAAATCGAAACTTTTTTGGTCGAGCAATTTCTTGAGTTCGATAGGCGAATCGGGCACGCGCAATGCATCAGGGTCGAGTGGATCGCGCGCGGGACGATCAGGGGACCAGGCAAGGACAGTGTTATCAAAGCGCACGATGTTGAAACCGATGATACGATCGTGCACGAGAAGATGCTTGATGAGTGGTGCGGTCGTGCGAAACGTTTGCGCGTCGTGACACTCGCACCACGTCACACCAACGGACATTGTCAGCGTACGAATTGCGGTCTCTTGATCGGGGAGATTCGGATCGAGGAGTTCTTTGGTTTCAAGGTCGTAAAAAATGTCTGTCACCGTCGCGTTATTCTACACAAAGAGGGACGGGAATGCAAACGGGAGGTTTGCCGTTTTAGGTTGCAGGTTGCAGGTTCGAGGTTTAACGTTGAACGCTCAAAGTTAGGGATTGCGAAGATTGTATCTTTCAAGTACAATATAGTAATGCTACAAAAGTAATGCTGGTAAGGCACTCTGTCACGCTGAGCGCAGCGAAGCGTCTCGCAAAGTCGTTTGCGAGATTCTTCGGCGCAAAAGACGCGCCTCAGAATGACACTGTCGGCATTACTTTTTGATCACCACCTACAATACAACCGACAAACCCTGAAACTCGAACCTTGAACTTTGAACCTTGAACTTGTAACCCGAATGAACGATTCTTACTCTACACTCGAACGCCGTTTTCTTGCACCTGCGCGGCGCATCTTGCACGCGCTCTTTTCGCCGATTGTTCACACCCTTGCCGCGCTGCACGTCTCACCGAACGCGGTTTCATTTATCCAAGTGCCATTGGCTGTGCTCGTCGTGATGCTTGTGCCGATTCAACCGCGCGCGGCATTCGTGCTGTTCGTCCTTGCGCTGATACTCGATGGCGTGGATGGCGCGCTGGCGCGCGCAACCAATCGCGCGACGAACTTTGGCGCGTTGTTCGATCAATACTGCGATCACATTCGCGAAGTGATTGTCATCGCGGGACTGGCGTGGCACGGCACGCTCAATCCGTTCCTTGCCGGTATCTACGGCGTCACATACCCCGCATTCAATCTCACACTCTACTTGTGCAATCACTATCGCGTGCCACTGCCATTCGTCATCAAATCGTATCTCGTGGTTTATCCCGCGCTATTCGCATACCTCTGGTTGGGCGTGAATGTTCTCGATGTGGCAACTGCACTTTCGATTGCATTGATGGCACTTGCCATCGCGCTTGGTTTGTGGCGCTTGTCACGCGCGATGGATTCATCGCCAAACAAAAAGTTCTAATCCCCCCTTGCAATCACACTCGATTTTGTTATAATCCAAACATTCCATCGAATAACATCGGTCATCGGTCATTCGTCATCGGTCGTTCGTCTTCCGTCCTCCGTCATCATTCATACCGCAACACCTGACCCACGCGCACGCGCGCCGCGCCGAGCGCGGGTA
>JAOACU010000430.1 GCA_026417715.1 Anaerolineae bacterium
GTCGCGTTGTCTTCGCCTTTGATCGCAAAGACCGGCACTTCGAAATGCGCGACGAGCGATGCCGCCACATCGTCTTGTGTCGAAAGTGGATTCGATGCGGTCAACACCACGTCTGCACCACCTTCGATGAGCGTCCACATCAGATTCGCGGTTTCGGTCGTCACATGCAAACACGCGGCGATGCGAATACCCTTGAGCGGTTGTTCTTTCTTGAATCGCTCGCGGATTTGACGCAACACCGGCATATCGTTCTCTGCCCATTGGATACGAAAGCGTCCTTTTTCGGCAAGCGAAAGGTCTTTGATGTCGTACTCGCGTAAAGTCATTTTACTCCTTGTCAAGATTGATTCGCTGATGAAACGTGAATGCGATGATCCAGAATTTCAAACTTGCACGCGGAATGTCCCAAGGCACGGCATTCGGTCTCTTGCATATCCACGTCGCGTTCGAGCAAGAACGAGCACAAACCGGCGAGATAACCCGCCAGCAATGCACAGCGCGGGAACGAGTCGCGTGCTTGTATTGCGCTAATCTTGCCGTTAGCAGTGAATTTAGACAGCGCACCTTCGGCAAGAAACGAGTGATGCACCAAGACTATGCCCTTGCCTGCGGCATAGTCCAGATGGAATTCGTATCTGCCCCAGCCAATCGAACAATCGAGGTCACTAAAAATTTTTTCGAGTTGGGCTTTATCGCTTGGTGCGATGCCAAACATCGAAGCGAGTGCAGGCGCCGTGCGCAAGCCCGCGCGTCGTCCGCCCATATACATTCGCGCGTTGACGAATCGTTCACCCAGCACGAGATAAAAGTCGTCCATCAGGTCGGCGAAAGACGACGTGCTCATCAGGAAAGCGCGCACGCCTCCCAAAACCTTGAGATCACCGTCGGCAGAAATTTCCAGTTTAAGGGTCTGTTGATCTAAAATGCCTGGTGGCATTTCAACCTCCTCCATAAGTTTTATTCTTCACCTGTTGTAGCGCGCAAGCCACGTAATGAAAAACGTTCGTGTGAAACCTCAAAGACACATTCAGGATGTCCCATTGCGGCACATTGCTTTTCTACCATCTCGACTTCTTCACCGAAAAAGTTAGACACCTGTGCAGCGAGATACGCACCCAACAATGAACAACGCGTAATGTCCGACTTTTGTCCAGTCGCCACATTGCGTCCTTCGACGGTAAACTTGGTGGCAAAGCCCTGCGCCAGAAAAGAATTTTTGACAATGACCTGGCCCGTCTTTTTAGCGTAATCGAGTTGATAAGTGATATGACCCCAACCAATCGCCGCATAAAATTCCGTGAAGAAACGTTCTTTGGCGGCAGGTTCGTTGGGCACGTGAAATTCGGCGAGCAAAGCCGCGACCGTACGCTTGGCTGCGCGTCGCGCGCTCAAGTACAAGCGCGCGTCAATGAATCGCTCACCCAAGAGCATATACAAATCGTCCATCCAATCGGCGATGGACGCGCAACTGGTGATGAAGGCACGAACGCCAATAATATTGAACTGTCCATCACGTTCAAAGTTTGCCGACTTGGCGGCTTCGTCGAAGTAAGGTGTCTCACTCATCCGTGACTCCCCAATCTAACCTCTCACCAAACGCTTGGTGAAAGCGTTCGCTAAATTCTTGCAAGGTGTAACGATGATTTTGTGTACCGTACTCTTCGAGAACGTAGGTGGCGGCAAGACTACCCAACTTGCCAATCGTTTGCCAAGGTAACTTTTTCAAATATCCCTTGATGACTCCCGCACGATACGCATCACCCACGCCCGTTGGGTCGGCTTGACGACGCGCGGGCACACTCGGCACACGGATCGTTTCCCCGTTGCTATGAATTTGTGAACCCTTCTCACCGAGCGTGACGATCAGCGTTTGCGTCGCGCGCGCGACCTGATCGTCCGTCCAGCCCGTCTTGTGTTTCAGCATCTCAAACTCGTACTCGTTGACAATCGTCATCGTCGAGTCGCGCACCCCTTCGGCTAATTCATCACCACTCAAACGAATGATTTGCTGGCTCGGATCGTACACGTACGGCAAGCCAAGTTCTTTGCACTCGCGCACATACTGCACCATCGCGCGCGGATCGTTGGGTGAAATCACGACCAGATCAATCGGCTCGTCGCGCGCGTGCTCTTTGAACGAGAGTTTGTGCGCGTGTGCCATTGCGCCGATGTAAAACATCGCAATTTGATTTTGCTTACCATCGGTACTAACGAAGAACGACGCCGTAAAATCGTCAGGAATCTCGATAATCGAGCGTGTGTCCACCCCGTTGGCTTCCAACCACGCGCGATACTCGGCAAAATCCTGTCCCACAGTCGCCATAATGTGCGGGCGCTCGCCTAGCAGCGCGAGG
>JAOACU010000043.1 GCA_026417715.1 Anaerolineae bacterium
CAGTACGTGGGGATAATATTCGGATTATCAGCGCACGTGTCGCGACACCCAGAGAGAGGCAGGATTATGAAGAAGGGAGTTAGAATCCGCCGCGATCCCGATATGCTGGACGAGTACGATTTCAGCAAGGGAGTGCGCGGCAAGTACGCCAAACGTTATGCGGAAGGCACGAACATTGTTGTTCTTTCGCCTGATGTTGCTGCTGCCTTTCCTAATTCAGAGTCGGTCAATGAGGCGCTGCGCGTTTTGATCAAAGTGGCTCGTCATAGAGTAAAGAAGGTACCCGCATAAATATCGCAGGAGAGAAAACCCTCGTGGCACACGAACGACTTGCCCAAACTTATGCCCAAGCCGCGTACGAACAAGCGTTGGCGAATTGGCTGACGCCGCTCAAAGCGATTGCCACTGCGCTCGCGCGCACCGGCATCGCCGAGCGGTTGGATGATACGACCTTGGATTTTGCCAAGAAGCAAGAGTTGTTGCGTCCACTGTTCGATGCAAACACGCCGACCGAGGTGCAGAACTTGGTGTACCTGTTGGCGAGCAAGAATCACGTCCACTTGTTACCACACATCATCGCCGAGTTCGAGCGATACGCGCAACGCACGACACTGGGCACGCGCGCGCGCGTCACCAGCGCAGTGCCGCTACTCGACGCGGAGAAGAGCGCGCTCGAAGCCAAGTTGCGCGCGCAATTCGGCGACGATGTGATTTTCGATTACACCGTTGACCCTGCGATCATCGGTGGTATCATTGTACGCATCGGTGACAAGGTGATTGATGGTAGCGTAGCAGGCAAGTTTGCCGAGATGAGGGAAAAGTTGAAGTGAATTACGCAATACGCATTACGTATTGCGTATTGCGTAGTCGGAGGATAAATGGCTGTTCGGGTAGAAGAACTCACCGCACAAATCCGCAGACAACTCGAAGCGTTTCAAGCCCCAGTGCAAGCCGTTGATGTGGGGACGGTGGTTGAAGTAGGTGACGGCATCGCGCGCATCAGTGGACTTGCCAACGTGATGGCAGGCGAACTGGTGGAATTTCCCAAGACCGGTGTGATGGGCTTGACGCTCAACTTGGAAAAGGACACCATCGGCGTTGTCATTATGGGCGATTACGCTGACTTGCGCGAAGGCGATCTGGTCAAAGGCACGGGGCGTATCGCGTCGGTGCCAGTGGGGCAAGCATTGCTCGGACGCGTCGTCAACGCGCTGGGACAACCAGTAGATGGCAAAGGTCCGATCGAAGCGACCAAGTTTCGCCCTGTCGAGCGCATTGCGCCCAACGTGATTATGCGCGAGCCAGTGAATCAACCCGTGCAGACCGGCATCAAGGCGATTGACGCGATGATTCCGATCGGTCGCGGACAACGCGAACTCATCATCGGTGACCGCCAGACCGGCAAAACCGCGCTCGCGATTGACACGATCATCAACCAGCGCGGACAAAATATGGTGTGCATCTACGTCGCCATCGGGCAAAAACTTTCGACGATTGCTCAAGTAGTGGCGACACTCGAACGCTTTCGCGCGATGGAGTACACCATCGTTGTCACTGCGAGTTCTTCCGACCCTGCCGCGTTGCAATACCTTGCGCCGTACGCCGGTTGCGCAATGGGCGAAGAGGTGATGGAAAACGGCGTGATGCTTGATGGCAAACAAGTGCGGGACGCGCTCATCGTGTACGATGACTTGTCCAAACACGCATGGGCGTATCGCCAAGTGTCGCTCCTCCTGCGTCGTCCGCCCGGGCGCGAAGCGTATCCTGGCGATATTTTCTATTTGCACTCGCGTTTACTCGAACGCGCTGCGAAACTCAACAAGAATTTTGGCGGTGGTTCGCTCACCGCGTTGCCGATTATCGAGACGCAAGCCGGTGACGTATCGGTGTACATTCCGACGAATGTCATTTCGATTACCGATGGACAAATTTATTTGGAAAGTGACTTGTTCTATCAAGGCATTCGTCCCGCGCTGAATGTCGGCATCAGTGTTTCGCGCGTTGGAGGCAAGGCGCAGACCAAAGCGATGCGCCAAGTCGCCGGCAAAATGAAACTCGATTTGGCACAGTATCGCAATCTTGCCGCGTTCGCACAATTCGGCTCGGATTTGGACAAAGCCACGCGCGATCAGTTAGAGCGCGGTATTCGCTTGACCGAATTGCTCAAGCAACCACAATACGCGCCGATGCGCCTTGATCATCAAGTAATGGTGATTTACGCCGGCACCAACGGCTACTTGGACGATATTCCCGTCGAGAAAATTCGCGCGTTTGAATCCGCCTTCATTCGCTTTATGGACACGACCTATCCACAGGTCGGCGAGAGCATTATGACCAAGCGTGAAATTGATTCGGCAACGGAAGAGACGTTGAAGAAGGCGATTCAAGAGTTCAAACTCGCCGGCACCTACTAGAGATTGTAGATTTTCGATTGCAGATTGGAGATTGAAAATCTGCAATCTACAATCTGAAATCTGAAATTTTGCGGAGTAGTAGTGAAAGTTGAAAATCGCAAAGGGCTTGTCTTCGCGCTCGTGATGTTGACAATGGCGATAACGGCGTGTAGTGGTGGCGCAGCAACACAGACGCCACCACCGACGCGCGCGGCAACGCAAACCCCGTGGATCATCTATGTTCCCGTCACCACAACACCTGAACCAACAGTATTGCCGCTGTTGCCGACGCCAGTCGCCAAAGCCCCGATCACTCCCACACGTACACCAACACGTGTGGGAGTCACTGCCAAACCCACTGTCGCGCCCACCAAGCCACCTGTTGCGCCGCCCAGTGCACCCACAGCATCCCCCGCGCCCGCATGTAACATCGGCACGGTGACGTTGACGTTTCCGGAAAACGGTTCGTATCGTACCAAAGGCGCCGCGTTTGAGATGAAGTGGATACCGCCCGCCGCACTCTCCGGCGAAACAGATCCGAATGTTGGGTACAAAATCGAGATGGAATCGCGACGCGGTAACAAGGTGGTCAACGGCGCGACGGTGTACGTCTCGCACAACAAGTATCTGCGCGATGGCAAGTTCATCTTTGGCGCGCGTGAGGTGGCGGGGCTTGCCGCCGGCGATGATGCGGTAGTCACGTGGAGAGTCACGATTGTCAAAGCCACCGGCGGTTTTGATGATAATCAACAAAGAGCGCTTGGCGATGTGATCAACTGTGGGCAACCGAGTCTGCCTTCGCAAATCGAGTTGCGTGGCTTTGGGGGATAAGACGTCAGTCTGGTTTGAGGAGAAACCATAATGAATTCCAAGACTATCCGATTGATTCCACTGGCTTTGTTGACGATTCTACTCATTGGTTGTGGTACAGCAGTCACCCCAACACCTGTACCAACTCAACCACCCTTGGTCATCACGGTCATTGTGACAGCAACGCCATTACCGCCAACGGCAACTTCAGCGGCACCAACAGTGACCCTAATGCCCACATTGCCGCTGACAGCCACCGTGTCGGTTGCTACACCGACGCAAGCCGTTGCCAAAGCGGCGACCGCAACGCGTCCTGCCGCTACACGCACGCCGACACGCGCGGCGGCTTCGCCCACTGCTACCGCTTTGCCCATCAAATTCGGCGCGCCGACGGTCAATCGTCCCATTTGGACCGAGACCCGCAAAGATGAAGCCAAATTCCCCAGCGGCGCCATCATTTTCGAGTGGAAATCAGTGGGTGGGCTGAGTGGAGACGAATGCTATCTTCTCCGTGTGACGACGGAGGCAGTCAATCCTGGTCCGGGCATCGGCACCAAGTCCGATTACTGGGTCGTCGCGTGTGGCGATCAAACTCCCGCTGGGTCTCCTGTTCGCTTCACGCTCGAATCACCCAATCGCCCTGGCAACTTGCCCAATTACAATTCGATTCTTTTGGACACCAACGAAATGTGGGCAAATTGGACGGTCACGGTGGTCAAAAATCTGGGTGAGTGTGAACCCGATTATAAATACCATTGCAAGACCGCGCCCATCAGTCCCCCAGGGCAAGGACGCTTCTTGTTCAAAGGCGGTTGATGTAGAGATTAGTGATTAGAGATTAGTGATTGGTGATTAGTGATTTGATCTCCAATCTCCAATCTCCAATCTCTAATCTCCAATCTCTAATCTCCAATCTCTAATCTCCAATCTCCACACCATCGAGGTTCACTTTGGCAACCATTCGTGCAATTCGTCGTCGGATTCGGAGCGTACGCAACATTTCGCAGGTCACGCGCGCGATGCAAATGGTCGCCGCGTCCAAAATGCGCCGCGCACAACAAGCCACGCTGGCAAGTCGCGCCTACGCGGACAAAGCACGGCAGATTCTCACTTACCTCGCCGCGCAACCCGGACGTAGCAAGTTGTTGCATCCCTTGCTCGACGATCGTACGCCCATCAAAAATCGTTTGCTGATCGTCATTACATCGGATCGCGGCTTGTGCGGCGCGTACAATATGAACGTTCTGCGCCTCGCGTTCGAATATCTGCAACGCGTGGCAGAACCGACAAAGGTTATCACCATCGGCAAACGTGGGCGCGACGCAATGGCACGCACGCGCAAAAATCTCATTGCCGAATTCACCGGCTTGAGCGAAAAACCAGCGGCTTTGCAAATCACTCCGATTGCCAAGATTGTGGTCGAAGAATTTGTGACCGGGCAAGTGGATTGCGTGGACATTGCCTACACGCGCTTTATCAGCGTACTCACGCAACGTCCCTATTTGCAACCCCTCTTGCCTTTCCCACCACCCGAAGAGCCGATTGGCGGCGCGCACGCGGTCTATCTCTACGAACCCGATACTGAAACCATTTTGAACACACTCTTGCCGCGTTTGACCGAACTGCAAATCTATCAAGCGTTACTCGAATCAGTGGCGAGCGAACATTCCGCGCGAATGGTGGCGATGCAAAACGCCACCAACAACGCGCTCGAATTGATTGACCATTTGACACTCGAAATGAACAAGGCGCGCCAAGCCGCCATCACCAAAGAAATGCTCGACATCGTCGGCGGCGCGAACGCCTTGCGCGAAGTGTTAGAGATTAGAGATTAGAGATTGCTAATCTCCAATCTCCAATCTCTAATCTCTAATCTCCAATCTGCAATCCCCGGAGGCTGGATGGCTAAAGGATCACTCGGACGCATCATCCAAGTTATGGGTCCCGTTGTGGACGTGGAATTCAAAAGCGAAAGCGATCTTCCCGAAATCTATCACGCGCTTCACGTGCAACGCGATGGTTCAGTGCTGGTGCTGGAAGTGCAACAGCACCTTGGCACGAATCAAGTACGCACGGTCGCGATGGATACGACTGACGGTTTGCGACGCGGAATGCCGGTGCTGGACACCGGCGCGCCGATTACCGTGCCCGTGGGACCAGTCACACTGGGACGCATCTTTAACATCGTCGGCGAGCCGATTGATATGAAAGGTCCCGTCGTCAGCGATAAACGCGCGCCGATTCATCGCCCTGCGCCGCCGTTTGAAGAACAAGTCACCGAACCGCAGTTCTTTGAAACGGGAATGAAGGTAATTGACCTCGTCGCGCCATTCACCAAAGGTGGCAAGGTCGGCGTGTTTGGTGGCGCGGGCGTGGGCAAGACCGTCATCATCCAAGAACTCATTCGCTCGGTCGCTACCGAACACGGTGGTTATTCGGTCTTTTGCGGTGTCGGCGAACGTTCGCGCGAAGGCAACGATCTCTACCTCGAAATGACCGAATCAGGCGTGACTGACAAAACCTTGATGGTGTTTGGTCAGATGAATGAACCGCCGGGCGTACGTTTGCGCGTCGGTTTGACCGGCTTGACAATGGCGGAATATTTTCGCGACGAAGGTCGCGATGTATTGTTGTTCATTGACAAGATCTTTCGCTTTGTGATGAGCGGTTCTGAGGTGTCCGCGCTGCTCGGACGAATGCCGAGCGCGGTGGGTTATCAACCGACGCTCGCGCAAGAGATGGGCGAATTGCAAGAGCGCATCACTTCTACCAAACGCGGCTCGATTACTTCGATGCAAGCCATCTACGTTCCTGCCGACGATTACACCGATCCCGCGCCCGTCGCGACGTTTGCACACCTCGACGCGACGATTTCGCTCGAACGCTCGATTGCCGAACAAGGTTTGTATCCGGCGGTGGATCCGCTCGCGTCCACGTCGCGCATTCTCGATCCGCGCGTTGTGGGGCAAGAGCATTACGAGACTGCGCGCGGCGTGCAGCGCGTTCTGCAACGCTTTAAAGATTTGCAAGACATTATCGCGATTCTGGGTATCGAAGAATTGAGTGAAGAAGACAAGTTGACGGTGTCGCGCGCGCGCAAGATTCAGCGTTTCCTTTCGCAACCGATGCGCGTCGCCGAAGCGTTCACCGGGCGCCCCGGCAAGTATGTGCCGATCAAAGAAACTGTGCGCGGCTTTAAGATGATTCTCAACGGCGAACTCGATCACATCCCCGAACCATACTTTTATATGCGCGGCACGATTGACGAAGTGTTGGAGGCGTTCCGCGAAGGCAAGGTGTAACGCGAATGGCAACGATTCGACTCGACATCGTGACGATAGAACGCGTCGTCTTGAGCGAGCAAGTGAATTACGTCAGCGCGCCAGGTGTGGATGGCGATATTGGTATCCTGCCGCGTCATACGCCGCTCATCACCGCGCTGCGTGAGGGTGAATTGCATTACATCAAAGATGGCGTGGAGTACGATTTTGCAATTGGCGGCGGTTTTGCCGAAGTGCGCCCCGACCACGTGATCATTCTCGCTGACAGCGCCGAGCGCGCCGACGAGATTGACGAACAACGCGCCGAAGCCGCGCGCCAGCGCGCCCTGCGCGCGTTGCAAGAGACGCCGCGCAGTGATGCGGACTTTGTACGGTTGGAGCACGCCTTGCGGCGCGCCGAAGTGCGCCTCAAAGTCGCGCGTCGCCGACGTGGCGCCACACGCGTCAGCGGACCCGACGAAGCCGCCTAGAGTTACTCACCTTACGCAGAAGAAAAATGTAGGACAAGTTTTAAACCTGTCCTACTCTGTAACATCAGTTACTCACAATGTTTGTTAACCAGATCGGAATTGATCTTGGCACGGTCAACGTGCTGGTGTATGTGCGCGGGCGAGGGATCGTATTGCAAGAACCCTCGCTCGTCGCGCTGGCGCTTGCCGATCAACGCATCGTTGCGCTGGGCGAAGAAGCGCGCGCGATGTTGGGGCGTACTCCCGAAACGATTAGCGTTGTTCGTCCGATGCGCGATGGCGTCATTGCCGATTATATGGTCACGGAGGCGATGCTCCGCTATTTCATCGTCAAAGTCTGCGGACGCCTGCAAATGATGTTCGGGATGAAACCCGACATTGCGATTAGCGTGCCTGTGGGCGTGACCAGCGTCGAAGAGCGCGCCGTGCGCGATGCCGCGCTCGCGGCAGGTGGACGACGCGTGCATCTTGTCCCCGAACCATTTGCGGCGGCACTCGGCGCGGGTTTGCCAGTACACACGCCTACGGGCAATATGGTCGTGGACATTGGTGGCGGCGCGAGCGAAGCCGCTGTGATTTCGATGAACGGTTTGGTCGTCGCGCATTCCGTACGCGTGGCGGGTTTGAAAATTGACGAAGCCATTGCGACGTACATTCGCAAAAAACACAACTTGATGATTGGCGAGCAGACTGCCGAGGACATCAAGATTCAAATCGGCAGTGCCTTGCCGATGGAAGAAGAACTTGCGCTCGAAGTGCGCGGACGCGATCAGGTCACCGGCTTGCCGCGCACGATTCGCGTCGCCTCGAATGAAATCACGGAGGCGATTGCGGAGCCGCTGATGGCGATTTCAGGTGTGGTGCGCGCGGTACTCGAAAAAACACCACCCGAACTCGCGTCGGACATCATTGATCGTGGGATGGTGTTGGTCGGTGGAGGCGCGCTTTTGCGCAACATTGATCGTTTTCTGACGAAAGAGACCGGCGTGCCATGCTACATCGCCGAAAATCCAATGGCGTGTGTAGCGATTGGCGCAGGGCGTACGCTCGAGCAACTCGAAATGCTCAAAAAGAGTATGCCGCAATTATAAAAATACATAGGGGCGAGTCAACGACTCGCCCCTATGTATTTTTTCGTTCTTGGGGAGAAAGAGATATTTAGACCTCACAGGTCTCAGAGACCTGTGAGGTCTAATTTCTACCCAAGCGTTTAGATTTTCGGTCCCGCCGCTACGATCTCGCGCGGAGTTTGCGCCTCGAATTTCTTAAAGTTGTCAACAAAGCGCGCTGCCAGCGCGCGATAGCGTTGTATGTATTGTTGTTTATCGTGCCACGAACTCGATGGATCGAGTACTTCGGGTGGAATGTCGGGACACGTCTTGGGAACGTGAAATCCGAAAATCGGGTCAGTGGTGTATTCGACGTTATCGAGTTTGCCATCGAGCGCGGCGTTCAACAGCGTGCGCGTGTACTTGATGCTGATGCGTTTGCCCACACCGTAGGGTCCACCCACCCAGCCCGTGTTCACCAACCAACAGTTGACTTTGTAGCGCAAGATTTTTTCCTTGAGCAGGTTGGCATAGACCGATGGATGATGCACCATAAACGGCGCGCCAAAACATGCGCTAAAGGTGATTTCGGGTTCAGCGCCCAAGCCGACTTCGGTGCCAGCGATTTTCGCTGTATAACCCGAAATGAACTGATACATCGCTTGCTCTGGTGTCAAACGCGCAATTGGCGGCATCACGCCCGATGCATCGCACGTGAGCAAGACGATGTTCTTGGGATGCCCCGCGCGTTTTTCGCTCACGGCGTTGTCAATGTACTCCAACGGATACGATGCGCGCGTGTTTTCGGTAATCGTCGCGTCGTCGAGATCAATCAGGCGTGTTACAGGATCGTAGATGACGTTTTCGAGAACTGTGCCAAAGCGACGCGTCGTGGCGTAGATTTGTGGCTCGGCAGTCGGCGAAAGATTGATGACTTTGGCGTAACAGCCACCCTCGAAGTTAAAGATGCCGTTGTCGCTCCAACCATGTTCATCATCGCCGATAAGTCCGCGTTGCGGGTCCGCCGAGAGCGTCGTTTTGCCGGTGCCCGACAAGCCGAAGAAGAGCGCGACATCGCCGCGCTTGCCGACGTTTGCCGAGCAGTGCATCGGCATTACACCTTCGAGCGGGAGAAAATAGTTCATCACGGTAAAGATGGATTTTTTGATTTCGCCCGCGTACGCCGTGTTGCCAACGATGCACAAACGTTGATCGAGATTGAGCGCGATGAACGTGCTAGAAATCTGATCAATCTGTGGCAAGCCGTGAAAGTTCGGCGCGGCGATGAGTGTGAACGTCGGGATGTGTCGCCGATATTCTTCGTTAGTCTTGAGTGGCAAGAACATATTGCGCGCGAACAACGAATGCCACGCAAATTCCGTGATGATGCGAATCGGCATTCGATAGTCGGGGTCCACGCCCACGTAACAATCTTGCACGAACAAATCGCGCCCTTGTAAGAAACCTTGCAAGCGACCGTACACTTCATCGAATTTATCCGGCGCAATCGGACGATTGTATTCTCCCCACCACACGTGATTTTCCGAGTTGGCTTCGCGCACAATCACTTTGTCGCTGGCAGAACGTCCCGTGTGTTGTCCCGTGCGCACGACAAGTGGACCTTGTTGCGTGATGCGACCTTCGCCGCGAAAGATCACTTCCTCGTACAGTGCCTCGACGGGCAAGTTCCAGTACACCTGACGCAGATTCGTCAGTCCTAAATTTTCCAGTCCATAATCGGCTTTGAGCGCAGTGGCTTGTGCTTCGGCGGGTGTTTTGATATTCAGTAGATTGTTCATAGCCAGTCCCTCACCATTCGTTTATCGCCAATGTAAATTTCGTTGGGCGAATTCGGATCGAGCGCCCATTTGATTCGCGCGATGCCTTCGGTAATTTCTTTGATGGAACCCGAGTAACTCAAGCGCAAGTGTCCTTCCATTCCGAATTCTTTACCGGGCACAGTGACCACGTAGGCGCGCTTGAGCAAAAATTCGGAGAGCGCGACCGAATCCATCTTGTAGGCGCGAAAATCGGGCAGGCAATAAAATGTGCCTTCGGGCTTGACGCACTTGACGCCAGTGAACGTGCGTAATTCGTTCATAATCACATCGCGATTGTTTTGAATCGTCAAGCGCAACTGTTCGACGATACTTTGCAGTCCCAAGAGCGCGCCTTCGGCGGCGACTTGGAGGAACGGCGCAACGCACGTTGTGATTTGCCCTTGCACGTTTGTCATAATTTCGACGAGTCGGCGCGGCGCAATTGCCCAACCGATGCGAAAGCCGGTCATCCCGTACGTTTTTGCCACGCCGTTGACGACGATGACTTTGGTGTTCTCAATGTCCTTGTTCGTGAATTTCCACGCGGGCGTCGGGCGTTTACCATCGAAGACGAGTTTGTGGTAAATGTCGTCCGAGATGATGTAGATGCCTTTGCGTTCGCAGAAATCTACGATCTTGGCGACGAACTCGTCGGAAAAGATGATGCCCGAAGGATTGTTGGGTGAGTTGAGAATGATGGCTTTGGTGGACGACGTGACCACGCGTTCAATGTCTTCAAAGCGTGGATGAAACGTGCCATCCTCAGGTCGGACGATGACGGGAATCCCGTAGCACATCTTGACCATTTCGGGATAACTCACCCAGTACGGCGCGAGGATGATCACTTCGTCTTGCGGATTGAGAATCGAGTAGAGAATGTTAAAGATGCTTTGTTTCGCGCCTGCCGAGACGATCACATTTTCGGGCGCCACGAGGCGATCATAGTTTTCTTCGGTGTAGCGAATGATCGCTTTTTTCAGCGAAGGCAATCCATCAGTCGGCACGTACTTGATGTCGCCCGTGCTCAGTTTGGCGGTAGCACCCAGAATCGCGGTCATTGGTGCGCGATTCTTGGGTTCGCCAATACCGAGATGGATGACCGCTTCGCCGCGTTCACGCAATAAACGCGCCTCTTCGTTGAGGCGCAGTGTCGGCGATTCGGCAATGGACATTGCCAGAGTTGAATACGTCATAACCACTCCTTGAGAAAAGTTAGATCACTGATGTTACGCAGGGGTAGGACAAGTTTGCAAACGTGACGAAGGACGAAAGTCAAAAATTCGTCATTCGTCCTCCGTCCTCTGTCTTCGGTCTTCTGTCATTCGTGATGTAGCAACTTTTCGATACGTCTAGCGCTCTCTTCGATATGTTGACGCACCAGACGTTCGGCGCGTGTGGACGCGCGGGCTTCTAGTGCGGCAATGATGGCGCGGTGTTCGCGCGTGTTCAGGGTCGGGCGTTCGCGAATGGGACCGGGAAAATTGCTAAGCATCATCGTCGGAAAAGCCGTCCACAACTGATTGAGGAGACGAATCAGGAACGGATGGCGACTGGCGGTGTAGATAATTTGATGGAAACGCCGATTGAGGTCACGATATTCGTCCCATTGTTTTTTGGCAAAGACGGCTGCCATTTCATCAACAATGCGACGCAGTTCGGCGATTTCTTCGGTGGTGATGTGTTGTGCGGCATAGCGCGCGGCTAGCCCTTCCATAAACGCGCGGCAAGCGTAGAGATCGCGCAGGTCAGTCAAGGTGAATTCCACCACGCGAATTCCGCGATAGGGGATGCGTTCAACCACACCTTCGCTGACGAGGTCTTGGAGGGCTTCGCGCACGGGGGTTTGACTAACGCCGAATCGTTTTGCCAGTTGCTCTTGGCGTAACCATTCGCCCGGTTTAATTTCGTTAGCAAGGATTGCGGCGCGCACACGTTCAGCAACCAGATGGCGCAGTTGGGTGGAGGCAAGCGAATGTTTGTCCACAGGCACTTAACGTCTGTATATTATATATAATGTATTCTGCATAGAGTATAGCACAGGATAGGCATAGCGTCAAGGGGTAAAAAAGTATGCGGCGGACGGCAAAGCCGTCCGCCGCATACTCGCTTCCGAAGGGCACTAGATTGCTACCCAGATGCTGTCACCTTCGACTTTGACGGGGAAAGTTTTGATGGGAAACATTGCGGGCATTTGCGTCGCCGCACCGGTCGCAGGGTCAAAACGTCCGCCGTGTCGCGGACATTCGATTTGACCATCCACGAGTTTGCCATCGGCAAGTGAACCGTTGTCGTGGGTGCACAGGTCTTGGGTGGCAAAAAAAGTGCCTTGCCAGTTGACGATCAGAATGCGGTCGTAAAGCACTTCAAAGGAACGCATTGTGCCCGGTGGAACATCGCTAGCGTTAGCAACCCGAATGAACCTTGCCATTATTCTTCCTCTTCTTCGTCGGGCCAGGTGTGAATGCCATACACACCGGCTTTGACGACTTTGAGTGGCAAGAGTGCGCATTTGATTCGCGTGGGACCCAGCGGAATACCCAGCATATCGAGGATGAATTGCTTGTCCATCTTTTTGATATCGTCCAGCGATTTGCCAATCAATTCATCCATCAGCATCGAAGCGGAGGCTTGACTGATAGCGCACCCTTTGCCGGTGAATTTTACATCTTCGACAATGTTGCCTTTGAGTTTGATGTAAATCCGAATCTTGTCGCCGCACAACGGATTGGAATCTTCGTACGAAATGTCCGCATCGGGAATTTCGCCATGATGATGCGGATGTTGATAGTGATCGAGAATGAGTTCGCGATAGAGGTCGTCCATAGTCCGATCTGGGTTTCAGGTTCGAGGTTTCAGGTTTCAGGTTGCCCAGTTTGAGGTTTCAAGTTATAGGTTGCAAGGTTAACCTGAAACCTGAAACTACGTTCTAAAGACTTGTTGCACTTTTTTGATGGTTTCGACGAGTTGATCCACTTCGTCGGGGGTGTTGTAGATGTAGAACGAAGCGCGCGTGGTGGCGGCAAGACCGTAATGCTCGTGGAGTGGCATCGCGCAATGATGCCCCGCGCGCACGCAAATCCCTTCGCGATCGAAAATCTGCGCAACGTCGTGCGGATGCACACCCGCAATGTCGAAAGCGATCACGCCGCCGCGTTCCGTCGCGTTTTGCGGTCCCACGATGCGCACACCATCGAGCGCGCGGAATTTTTCGAGCGCGTACGCGGTCAACTCCTGTTCGTGTGCGCGCACGTTCTCCATTCCGAGTGCCATCAGGTAATCTACAGCAACGCCTAGTCCAATCGCTTCGGCAATCGCGGGCGTGCCGGCTTCAAATTTCCAGGGTAGTTCGTTCCATTTGGCAGAATCCAAGTGCACTTCGCGAATCATATCGCCGCCGGCGAGAAACGGTTCCATTTCTTCCAACAAGGCGCGCTTGCCGTACAAAATCCCCACAAACGGTCCCAGCATCTTGTGCCCGCTGAACGCAAGGAAATCGCAATCGAGGGCTTGAACATCCACCGGCAAATGAGGCACGGCTTGCGCGGCATCCACCATCACGCGCGCGCCAACGGCGTGGGCGCGCGCAATCAACGTTTGAATCGGCGTGATAGTGCCTGCAACGTTGGACGCCATCGTTGCCGCAACGAGTTTCGTTCTTTCGGTGATGCGCGTTTCAATGTCTTCGGCACACCAGCGTCCTTCATCATCCACACCGATAAATTCAAGACGCGCGTTTTTCTCTTTGGCAAGGCGTTGCCAAGGCACCAGATTCGCATGATGTTCGAGTAGCGTGACGACAATCGAATCGCCTTCACGAATGTTCGCGCGTCCCCATGTGTACGCCACGAGGTTGATCGCTTCGGTGGCGTTGCGCGTGTAGATGATTTCGCGGTACGATTTGGCGTTGATGAATTTTTGGATTTTGCGCCGCGCGCCTTCGTACTGTTCGGTGG
>JAOACU010000431.1 GCA_026417715.1 Anaerolineae bacterium
CGCGCTCGAAGAAATTCAGAACGCCAAAGGCGAAATCATCTTGTTCATTGACGAATTGCACACCGTCGTTGGCGCGGGCGCGGCGATGGGCGCGATTGACGCATCGAATATGATGAAGCCCGCGCTCGCGCGCGGCGAACTGCAATGCGTCGGCGCAACAACGCTCGACGAGTATCGCAATCGCATCGAAAAAGATGCCGCGCTCGAACGTCGCTTTTCGCCAATCTTCGTGGACGAACCCGACACCGAAGCGACGATCGCGATGCTTCGAGGTTTGCGCGATCGGTACGAGCAACATCATCAAGTCAAGATTGACGACCGAGCGATCGAAGCGGCAGTGAAACTTTCGCAACGTTACGTGACGAATCGCTTTTTGCCAGACAAGGCGATTGATTTGATTGACGAAGCAGCGGCAAAGTTGCGCGTGGCGATTTTCTCGATGCCACCTGAACTCAAGGCGATGAAAGCGCGTTTGCGCGAGTTGCAACGCGAGGAAGAAGTGGCGTGGAGCGCGCGCAACTATGAGCAAGCCGCCAAAGCGCGCGTCGAACGCCTCGCGCTCGAAAATGCGTACAACGAAAAACGCGATGCGTGGCAAAAAGAGCAAGGTCTGGACGACGTGGTGGACGACAATGACATTGCCGAGGTGATTGCCAAGTGGACGGGCATTCCCGTCAGTCGGATGATGCAGACCGAAGCGGAAAAATTGTTGCAGATGGAAGCGCGCTTGCACGAACGCATCGTCGGACAAGACGAAGCGATTCGCGCGGTCAGCGATGCGATTCGTCGCGCGCGGTCAGGGCTAGCAGACCCCAAACGTCCCATCGGCTCGTTCATCTTCTTGGGACCGACAGGTGTGGGCAAGACCGCGCTTGCGCGCGCACTCGCCGAGTTTTTGTTCGATGACGAAGACGCGCTGTATCGCGTGGATATGAGCGAGTATCGCGAACGGCACACGGTGTCGCGACTCATTGGCGCGCCGCCGGGGTACGTGGGTTACGAAGAAGGTGGACAACTCACTGAAGCCGTGCGTCGAAGACCTTACCAAGTAATTCTGTTCGACGAAATCGAAAAAGCGCATCCCGAAATTTGGAACACGCTCCTCCAAGTGTTGGAAGACGGACGCCTGACCGATGGGCAGGGTCACATCGTTGATTTTCGCAACACGGTGATCATTATGACCTCGAACATCGGCACCGAGTTTGCGCAACGCGGTGGCACACTTGGTTTTCAGACGCGGCGCGAGGAGACGGATCGCAAAGTCGAAAAGAATTACGAAAAGATCGAAGCCACACTCAAGCAAACGTTTCGTCCTGAATTTTTGAATCGCATTGACGAAGTGATCATCTTTCACGTCCTAAGTCGCGAGCAAATCAAGATGATTGTGGATATGCAGATGAAAGAGATTGCGGCGCGTCTGCGAGAGCAAGGCATTGCGATTGAGTTGACGGAAGCGGCGCGCGAGTGGCTAGCGAAAGAGGGCTACGATCCACAGTTTGGTGCGCGTCCCTTGCGACGATTGTTGCAACGCAAAGTCGAATCACCCTTGTCGCGCAAACTCTTGGCGGGCGAGTTCAAAGCCGGAGATTTTATCGTGGTAGATGCGGACGAGCGCGAGGGCATTGTGTTCCGCCGACGCGAAGAATCCGCAACGATGGTCGAACCGCTCGCATCGGTGAGTGTGGAGAACGGATGACGTAGTGGCGATAAAAAACGTGCAGGGTGAACCAAGCACCCTGCACGTTTTTGTCTGTGTGAGTAGTTCTCCGCCTGTATGTGGTTGAGGATGCGGTGTGACGTCATAGCCCCACGCAACGGTGGACGAATCGAAAGTTACCCCCAATCGCGCGCTGCCCTGCCGTCGTCGTGCACGTGTTGGCGTTCGCGCAGTTTTGGTGTATAATTCGTGTATGGACATTGACCGCGAATTGAAAGACGCGCTACAACAAATTATAGAAGTGTGCCGCGAGTTTGACGTTCAGCGATTTCCGCGAAGCATGGTCAGAATTTTACGGCGCGCCGCTTTCTGCTCGCGACGTGTTGACAGTGATTGAAAAGGTACGTTCGCTCCAAAAGGCAAAACCATGAACACGCAAATTGCTTGTCCGAATTGTCATTCGACGATTCCACTTCGCATCAACGGAAACATAATTGATACTCCACTGACCTGTTTAGTCTGCAGACAATCGTTCACGCCGCATTTCTATTGCCCCGACACGCATTCATCAGCGCGCCATATTTTTCGCGGCGACGACCCTGCGTGTTGATAACTTGGGCGCGGTCTATGCGTTTTGCCCCGACCATACCTTCACGACATATTCGCTCGCGGCAGACAGCAAACCG
>JAOACU010000432.1 GCA_026417715.1 Anaerolineae bacterium
TATCTGGGGGAAAAGAATCGCCGATTACGCGCCGCGCGCTTGGGGGAAAATGTGCGCGTGGCAGTGGCGATTTTTGAGATACGGTAGCAATCATCTGCTAGGGGCTTGACAAACCTGTCCAATTTGTTATAATGCATTTGTAAACGATTTCAATTGTAAGCGATTTCAAAGTCGCCAAGAGGCGCATCGCTGTCCCTCGTTACGATTTTCCTTACCGAAAGGAAACCTCTTTGTCCACACCGACAAGTCAAGATGTGGCTAAACGCGCGGGCGTCTCTATCGCTACCGTCTCGCGCGTACTGAATAATTCGCCGCACGTTCGTCCCGCCGTGCGGCGCAAAGTCTTGCGTGCAATCCAAGCGCTACGTTACCAACCCAATCGAACGGCGCAACGTTTACGCGCACGCCAAAGCAAGGTCCTGGGGCTCATCATCTCCGACATTCAGAATCCTTTCTTCACCTCAGTTGTGCGTGGTATCGAAGATGTAGCGTACCACAATGGTTATTCGCTCGTCCTCTGCAATTCGGATGAAGACCCCGACAAGGAAAAGTTGTACGTGGATGTGATGCGCGCCGAAGCCGTCGCTGGGGTGATTATCGCTAGCGCATCGGAAGCGCAACCGCACATTGACGATTTGTTGAAAGCGCGTATCCCTGTCGTTGCGTTAGATCGTCGCATCAAGGATCGGCGCGTGGATTCAGTACTCACGACGAATGTGCAAGGGGCGTATGAAGCCGTCGAACATCTGATTCAGCAAGGTCATCGGCATATTGGCTTTATCGGTTTGCCCTTGACTCGTACTACGGGGCGCGAACGTTTTGAAGGATACCAACGCGCTTTGCGGCAACATCGCATTCCTGTGCGACGCACCTATGTTCGCATTGCTGATGCCAAACAACAAGGTGGTTATACCGCCACGCTCGATCTGTTGACCAAGCAACCACGTCTGACTGCCCTCTTTGCGGCAAACAACCTGACCACCTTGGGAGCACTTGCCGCGATTCGTGAACGCGGGCTACGCATCCCTGACGATATTTCGATTGTGGGTTTTGACGATATGCCTTGGGCGACTTTGCTCGATCCGCCGTTGACTGCAGTGGCTCAACCCACTTATGAACTAGGACAACAAGCCGCCCAGTTGCTGTTGGCACGTTTGAAGGAACCGACGCAACGCGTGGTGCATTTGCAGTTAAAGACAACGCTCGTGGTGCGCGGTTCAACGAGCGCGCCGCGTAAATAACTATGTGGGACAAGTTCGTAAACTTGTCCTACGGAGTAATCAACAGAAATGCGCGCAAACATTTGTGTTGTCGGTAGTTCCAACATAGACTTGACTGCGCGCGTGCCGCGCCTGCCCAAGTTGGGAGAAACACTCAAGGGGTACACCTTCCATCTGGGTTACGGTGGCAAAGGCGCGAATCAAGCCATCACCGCCGCAAAACTCGGCGCGCACGTGACGATGGTGACTAAACTGGGACGCGATGTCTTTGGCGAAGATACACTCAAAAATTATCGCGCGCACGGTGTGGATACCGCGTTCATCCGATTCGATGATACACACTCGTCAGGAATAGCGATGATCTTTGTGGACGACCACGCGCAAAACTGCATCGTCATTGTGCCCGGTGCCAACGCAACCCTCACCCCCGACGACGTGCGCGCGGCGGCAGAGGCAATTCGTACGGCAAACGTTGTCGTGTGTCAACTCGAAACGCCACTCGAAACAACCCTCGAAGCATTTCGCCTGGCGCGCGCGGCAAATGTGCCCACGATTCTCAACCCCGCGCCTGCCGCGCTGTTGCCCGATGAACTACTTGCCCTCACTGACATTTGTGTTCCCAACGAAATCGAAATCGAAATGCTGACGGGCATAGCCGCCACAACGCTGACCGAGAGCGAGCGTGCGGCGCGCGCTTTGCTGGCGCGCGGTGTACGCACTGTAATTGTGACCTTGGGAGAACGCGGCGCGTTGCTTGTAACTCCTGAGACGGCTGAACACATTGTGCCAATTGCAGTGAACGCGACAGACCCCACAGGTGCTGGTGACGCGTTCATCGGCAGTCTTGCTGTGTTTTTGGGTGAAGGTGTGGTATGGCGCGATGCCGTCCGCCGCGCGAACGCCATCGCTGCCCTCTCGGTCACGAAACTAGGCACTCAAACGTCGTTTCCGAATCGAGACGAAGCAGACGCGTTTTGTCAACAACACGGTTTGCTCTAGCAAAGGAGGTGATCGAAAAGAAGGTGCGTTCACATCGTCAGTTAACCGATAATCCGAATCTACAAATTAAGGAGGAGAGATGAACACGCGTTTACTGATTCTGGTGCTAG
>JAOACU010000433.1 GCA_026417715.1 Anaerolineae bacterium
TACGTTGTTTATGCAATCCGTGACCAAGATGGATGCGTGAAACCGCCAATTTTCGTGGGACAAGCGCTAGGACGATTTTTGACTTTTTGCCAAATCGTGCTAATATTGCGCCCGTTAAATTCTTAGAAGATTCTGGAGGAAGTTTATGCGTCAGGTCGTTTGGATTGCGGTTGCCGCGTTGACGTTGCTGGTCGTGGCTTGTAGTACAGGTGCGCCGCCACCACCGCCATCTTCGGGACCGCGCCCAGTGATTCAACGTACGCCTACCCCCGTACCCGCCAACGATGAGGAAGCGATCAAGCAATTGATCGTTGCGGAAGGCGAAGCCGTCGTGCAACAGGATATTGATCGTCTGGAAGCAATGTGGGCAAAGGATGGTGTGATCACGGATGCAAATCGTACGCCGAACAATCCAGCAGACGACAAAACCTGGAAAAATTGGTCTGCCATTCGCGATCGCTATGTCAACATCGTCTTTCCTTCCAATCCCGCTTTTGCAGAGCATCCCAACATTCGCGTAACGATCACGGGGGATAGTGCAACAGCCATCGCAGACACCAAGATTGGAATGACCAACTTGAAAGACAATGATCGGTGGACGTTTCGCAAGATTGATGGGCAGTGGAAGATCACCAGTTTGACATTTGGATTAGCACCCAAGTAAATTACCTCCACTCACGCCAGGGGCTAGAAAATTGGGTGTGAAATGTAGGACAAGTTTGCAAACTTGTCCTACGCGTGCGTAACATCAGTTACCTCAAGAGACCAAGCGTGATGAACCCGCTTGGTCTTTTGGTTTTAGTCAAGAGAAAGCGGGGTTATTGCACAAACCGAAGGCAAGTGGTATAATGACCCTGAATCAAGTTGCACGAAAGAACGAAAAATGCCTGCGCGAATTCTAGTCATTGATCAAGACCACGCCACTCTGGTTTGGTTGCGTTCCAAACTGAGTGCCGAGGGGTATAGTGTAGAGACGGTGCCGCGCGGTGACGTGGCGCTACAAAAGATCGAGCAACAGGTACCTGACCTGATTGTCCTAGATCCGCGCTTGCCTGATGGGAACGGTTTGGATTTGGTACAACGCCTGCGCAGCGATCCTGCGTATGCCACATTGGGCATCATCATCTTGAGTGCAGAAACCGATCCGACTGTGATTGCGCAGGGCTTGAATGCTGGTGCCGATGAGTACATTATCAAACGCCCTGGTGCCGACATCGAACTAGTGGCAAAGATTCGCGCTTGGCTAATCAAGCCCAAGAGACGAGAGATGCCCATTGAGCGTGGACGCCTCTACTCTTTTTGCAGTGCCAAAGGGGGCACAGGCACCACTTCGCTATGCATCAATACTGCCTACGCGCTGGCAAAACTGGAACCGCGTGCAGAAATTCTAGTCGTGGATATGGTCTTTCCGATTGGCTCGGTGGCTCCCTCGCTTGCCTACGAATCGCGCAACACGATTGCTAAACTCTCACAAGAATCACCCCAGACGCTGGATGTGGCACTAGTGAAAAAATATGTCTCTCCTGTTTTACCCTGGGGTTTTCGCGTATTGATCGGTGCAAGCGATCCGCAGGAAGCCAGTACGTTGGATGTGAATCAGATTGCTCCTATCTTTTCGATCCTGAGAAAGACCTACGATTATGTGTTGGTGGATTTGGGGCGCACATTGTCGCGCATCTCTCTACCGATTATCGAGAACTCGTCAGCCATCGTCGTCATTGTGACTCCCGATATTAGCACTGTCAAAGCCTCGCGCCTTGTCCTTGACTTTTTGGAAACGCGCAACATTGATCGTCATCGCATCGTTCTCGTCAACAATCGTACCGTTGGACGTGTCTGGACGACGACAGAAGATATCGAACGTGAGTTAAAGTTGCCGCTGGCGGTGACGGTACCATACGTGGTCGAGTATATGACGATGGCAATCAACGAAGCCATGCCGTTTATGCACAAGTTTCCAGAGCATGCGGCAGGAATGGTCTTTACGAATTTGGCGCAGCGTTTGCAACAGTACGACCGCGTTAAAAAATAACTCACGCAAAGGGCTAGAAAATTTGGCGTGAAATGTAGGACAAGTTTGCGAACGTGTCCTACGTATGCGTAACATCAGTAAGTTTGAGGTTCAACGTTCAAAGTACAAATGAAGAGTGCGCTCTATGTAGAGCGCATTCTTTTTTTTGTTCGCTCTTGGGGAGATCGGCAGAGTTCAATCGTCGTTACGTGACGGTGTAGTCGCCACACGAACAACTACCCAAAGCCGACCGTTCGGCTGAGCCCACGGCAAAGCCCAAGTCGGCTAATTTAGCCCGCCGAAGGGCGGGCTTGGGG
>JAOACU010000434.1 GCA_026417715.1 Anaerolineae bacterium
CAGCCACGTGATGCCGACAGCGGGTACGGCGCGTTTTTCGTCGCCACTCAACGTAAACGATTTTGTGAAAATCACGAGCGTCTTTAGCGTGAGCGCGCGCGCGGCGCGCGAGTTAGCCAAACACGCGGCGTTACTTGCGGATGTGGAAGGGTTGACCGCGCACGCGGAGGCGATTCGCCGACGGATGACGGATGACGAATGACGAAAGACGGATGACGAATGTTTTCCTTCGTCCTTCGTCTTTTGTCCTTCGTCCAAACGAGGTTTTTCGATGCCACCATTCGACGCAACTCAATTTCTTCGTCAAGACCTAAACGCTTTTCCGCCGTACTCGATGGGGCATACGCCATTGGCGGATTTGGGCAACTATATCAAGTTGGACTTGAATGAAAATAATTTCGGTCCTTCGCCCAAAGCCCTTGCCGCGCTCGCGGCGATGCCGTTCTATCATCGCTACGTCGAGCAAGAAGAATTGCGCAAGGCGATTGCGCGCTATGTGGGTGTGGATGTGGAGCACATCGTCACAAGCAATGGCGCAGACGAGATGATTGACTTGGTGCAACGCATCTTTCTCGATCGGGGTGACGCCATCATTGATTGCCCGCCATCGTTCGAAATGTTTTCGTTCTTTGCACGACTGAACGGCGCGCGCATCATCGAGATACCGCGTCGCGAGGATTTTAGTGTGGATGTGGATGCCATTGAGAAAACGATTGCAGATTGCAGATTGCAGATTGCGAATTCGGGAAATCTGCAATCTGAAATTGGCAATCTAAAATTGCTTTTCATTGCCAGCCCTAGCAATCCCGACGGTGGTGTGCTCTCGCGTGACGATGTGGAACGCTTGCTTGCTTTGCCGATTGTCGTTGTGCTGGATGAAGCATACGCAGAATTTGCGGGTGAGAGTTACGCAACGCGCGTGCCATCGCAACCGAACTTGATTGTGTTGCGTACGTTTAGCAAGTGGGCGGGACTCGCGGGCTTGCGCATCGGCTATTGCATTGCGCCCAAGCCGATTGCCGCGAAACTGTTGCAATGCAAGCCACCCGAAAATGTGAACGCGGCGGCGAACGTCGCCGCGCGCGCGTCGCTTGATGATCTCGATTATCTGATGGCGAACGTGCGTCGCATCGTTGCGGAACGTGAACGAATGGCAGTCGAGTTGACAAAGTTGGGTTGGCTGCAGCCGTTGCCGAGTCGCGCCAATTTTCTCTTGTGTCGTGTCAGCGGACGTACAGGCAAAGAGGTGCGCGATGCATTGGCGGCGCGCGGCATTTTGATTCGCGCGTTCGGTTCGCCACGCCTGCGTGACTATGTGCGTATCGCCATCGGACGACCTGAAGAGAACGAGGCGGTGTTGCGCGCGCTATGTGATTTGTGATTTTCGATTGCCGATTTGCGATTGCACCTAATCGCAAATCGCAAATCAAAAATCGAAAATTGGAGAGAGATGGAGCGAGTTACTACGGTAGAGCGTAAGACAAACGAAACGAGTGTACGCATAACCCTCAATCTCGACGGCACAGGCAAAGCCGATATTGCAACGAGCGTGCCGATGCTCGATCACTTGCTCGCGCATGTAGCGATGCACGGCTTGTTCGATTTGGAAATTCGCGCGACGGGTGATTTGCACATTGACGCGCATCACACGGTTGAAGACGTTGCCATCGTACTCGGCGACGCGCTTGATCGCGCGCTGGACGACAAGCGCGGCATTACGCGCATCGGGTATGCGTACGTGCCGATGGACGACGCGCTCGCGTTCGTTGCAATTGACTTGAGCGGGCGTGCGTACGCGGTGATTGATGCGTCGTTCAGCGCGCCGATGATTGGCGCGCTACCCACGTCGCTCGTCGCGCATTTTCTCGAAACACTCGCGACGCACGCGCGAATGAACGTGCACGCGCGCGTGCTCTACGGTCGCGACGATCATCACAAAGCCGAAGCGTTGTTCAAAGCGTTGGGGCGCGCGCTCGCGCAAGCCGTCGCGCGCGACGCGCGGCGAACGGGAGTAGCGTCAACCAAAGGAGTGCTGTGACCGCCGACCGCCGACGGCAGACCGCAGATTTTGCGGCGGTCGGCGGTCAGTGGTCAGCGGTCGGTTCTATGATTGCAATCGTTGACTATGGTATGGGCAATTTGCGCTCCGTGCAAAAAGCGTTTGAGAAAATCGGTGTGACGGCGCGCATTGTGCCGTTTCCGCGCGATTTGGAACGCGCGCGCGGCATCGTGTTGCCAGGTGTCGGCGCGTTTGGGCAAGCGATGGAAAATTTGCGCGCAATCGGCTGGGATGTGGCGTTGCGCGATGCGGT
>JAOACU010000435.1 GCA_026417715.1 Anaerolineae bacterium
TTCACGAACTCTTTGACCTCACGGGACGCGTCGCGCTCGTGACGGGTGGCGCGCGCAACTTGGGCTTTGACATCGCCACCGCACTGGCAGAAGCCGGCGCCGATGTCGCCATCACGAGTCGCAATCTTGATGATGCGCGCGCTGCCGCCGCGCGTATCGCCAACGACACAGGACGCAAGATCGTCGGTTTTGTGTGCGATGTGCGCTTTGAAGATCAGGTCGCGCAGATGGTTGACGCGGTGCTTGCCGAATTCGGCAAGATTGACATCTTGGTCAACAACGCGGGCAACGTCATCAGCACACCCGAAAACAAACCGCTCGAACAACGTCCACTCGAAGAATGGGAATTCACGCTTGCGGTGAATCTCACCGGCACATTCCTTTGCTCCAAGCACGTCGTTGCCAAAGCGATGAAACCCGCGCGGCGTGGCGTCATCATCAACATCGGTTCGGTCGCGGGAATGGTCGGCAAGGATCATCGCGTTTACGCGGGCACGACGATGGGTGGTGTGACCGTTGATTACGCGGCGGCAAAGGGTGGCGTCATCAACCTGACGCGCGAAATGGCGTGCTGGCTCGCGCAATACAACATTCGTGTCAACTGCATCAGTCCCGGCGGATTCTGGCGCGGACACAGCGAAACGTTCACGCGGCAATACAGTTACCTTGTGCCGATGGGTCGAATGGGCATAGATGGCAAGGAAATCAAAGGCGCGGCAGTGTTCCTCGCGTCCGAAGCATCGTCGTACATCACCGGCATCAATTTGCCGATTGACGGAGGAATGACCGCGTGGTAGAGGAATGGCAAAAACTGTCGGTGCTCATCGCCGGTTGTGGGAGTATCGGCAAGCGACATGCGCGCGTGCTGACGCGACTCGGCATCACCGATTTGCGCGCGTGCGATCCGATACCCGCGCAACGCGACGCGATGCACGCGCAAACACCAGCGGTCAAGTTGTACGATTCGTTCGATGCCGCGCTGAACGATGCGCCCGATACGGTGTGGATTTGCACGCCACCTGAATTGCACGTGCCGATGGCGATGCAAGCGATTCGCGCCGGCGCGCACGTGTTTTGCGAAAAGCCCTTGTCCGATTCGTTGGAGGGCATCGAAGACCTTGCCGCGCTTGCCGATGCGCGCGGCAAACGCGTGATGGTCGGCTTGTGCTTTCGCTATCACGAGGGTTTGCGTCGCGCGAAGAAATATTTGGACGAAGGACGCATCGGGCGACTCGTGTCGGTGCGCGCGTTGATGGGCGAACATTTACCGGACGTGCGCCCCGATTATCGCACTCTGTTTTCCGCGCAACGCACTGGCGCGTTCAATTTGATGCACGACATTGATTTGGCGATTTGGTTCGCGGGGCAATCGGTGCGCGTTGTGCACGCCATCAGCGGAACGTACAGCGACATTGGCATCACCGCGCCCGATGTCGTCGAAATTCTGATGGGTTTTGAGAATCGGTGCGTCGCAAGCGTGCACCTCGATTTCTTCCAACGCCCGCGTCGTCGTCAAATCGAACTACTCGGCACCGAAGGCACACTCATCGTCGAGTTTGCGCGCTGGGATCGTTGCACCGTGTCCACGTTCCCAGCCGCGCAAGGCGCGTGGCACATCGAGGAAATGACAACGGATCGCGATGATATGTTCATCGCCGAGGATCGCGAATTTTTGCAAAGCATCGTCGAGGGAAAACCGATTGTTTGCACCATCGCCGAGGCGCGCAAATCGTTGGAGGTGGTGGTCGCGGCACAGAGTCAAACACGATGAAAATCAATACCACCAAACAAAAATTATTGCGCGGTGAAATCGCGCTGGGCTACGCAGCAAAACTCGCGTCACCCGTTGCGTGCCAAGTGCTCAGTCAATCGGGCGTGGATTTTGTGCAGATTGATGGACAACACGGCGCGTGGGGACTTGAGTCGCTCGTGCAAGGTCTCGCGGCGATTTGCGCCGGACCCGCTACGCCGTTCGCGCGCGTTCTGGCAAATGAATTTCACCTGATCGGACAAGTGTTGGACGCGGGCGCGCTCGGCATCGTGATTCCGATGGTGGACACAGTCGAAGAGGCGCGTGCCGCCGTGCGCGCGTGTCATTATCCGCCGCGCGGCACGCGCTCGTTTGGCTGGGGACGCGCGTTCACCTACGGCAGCGATTACGCCGATTGGATTCACGAGCAACTGTTCGTCGCCGTGCAAATCGAAAGTGTGCAAGCGGTAGAAAACGCGGAAGCGATTCTTGCGGTGCCGGGCGTGGATGGTTGCATCGTTGGTCCGCAAGACCTAGCGTGGTCGCTCGGTTTTCATCCG
>JAOACU010000436.1 GCA_026417715.1 Anaerolineae bacterium
ACGTCCGACCGCGCTGGCGCGCATCGCCAAAGAGATGCAGGCGACTGAAGCGATTGTGGTGCAAGGTGCGATTGCGTGGGAAAGTTTCGTCGAAATCATTACGCAAGCCACATCCACGCTCAATCATCTCGACATCAAACTTTCGCCGGGGTTTTACGAGATTCTTGCGACGGGCGTGCGCTTGAGTCATGATGGATTTGTGCCGCTTCTAGCCATCGAAAAGAATCGCATCACGGGTGTTGATGCGCTGTTAAAAAATTTACTCGATTACAGCGTCAGCATCATCGCGCTGATTCTTGTCAGCCCGTTGATTCTGTTGACAATGCTCTTTGTCAAAATCGTCGCGCCAGGTTCAGTGTTTGAGCCATACCACGTGTTGGGTGTGCACGAGAAACAATTTACCACGTGGAAGTTTCGCACGCACTATGCCGATCCCGCGCGACGCACGCAAGATTATCCGCTGGCGTGGTGGTTGTATCGCTTGGGTTTGGACAAGTTGCCGCAGTTCATCAACATCTTGCGCGGTGAAATGAGTCTCGTGGGTCCACGTCCGATTCCTGTCGCGCGCGCGGCAGTGTATCAAGAATGGTTGCCCACGCTACTTTCGGTGAAACCTGGTTTCACAGGACCTTGGGTCGTTGGAGCGCGCGAAGTGCAAACGCTCGAAGACGAAATTCGTTTGGATTTGTACTACATTCGCAACTGGACGATTTGGTTGGATTTGCAAATCTTGTTGCAGACAATACTACGATTGTTTGAAGGCGTGCGACCAGTGACGAGGAGATGATTTCAGATTTAGGATTTATGATTTAAGATTTTGTGTAGTGTCGCAAGTTCGCGTCCAAACCATAAATCATAAATCGAAAATCTTAAATCTTGCTATGCGACAACGTGCCGTCTTTCTCGATCGTGATGGTGTGATCAACGTCAATCGTCCCGATCACGTGAAATCGTGGGACGAATTTGTTTTTTTGCCGAACGCGCTCACCGCGCTCGCGAAACTTGCCACGAGTGATTTTCTTGTCATCGTCACAACGAATCAATCGGCGATTGCGCGCGGACTCGTGACCGAAGAGACCGTGCGCGCGATTCACGCGCAAATGATTGCCGATGTGACGCGCGCGGGTGGGCGCATTGACGCGGTGTACTTTTGTCCGCATCATCCCGACGACAAGTGCGCGTGTCGCAAGCCACAACCGGGCTTGTTCCTCCAAGCCGCGCGCGATTTTGCGATTGATTTCGCGCGCTCGTACGTTATCGGCGATGCGTTTTCGGATGTTGCCGCCGCGCTCGCCATCGGCGCGCAACCGATTTTGGTGCTCACGGGTCGCGGGCGCACGCAGTACGCCGAGATGGTGGCGAACAATCAGGCGAATCATCGCGTTGCGGATGATTTGTTGGGTGCGGTTGAATGGATTTTGACGAACGACGAATGACGGAAGACGGAGGACGGAGGACGGAGGACGGACGACGAAGGACGGAGGACGAAAGACGAAAGACGAATGGCGGCATTCGTCCTTCGTCTTTCGTCTTTGGTCGTTTCGTACACGCGTTCGTGCGTAGTGAAATCGTTTTGCTCACCATCATCTACGCATACTTTGTCGTCACGGATCGCGTGCCACTTGTCGCGTTTGCACTCATCGCGCTGATGTGGTTTGCGCGCTGGCGCGTCACTGGCGCGCTCACGCATCGCACACTGTTCGATGTGCCGATTCTGCTTTTGCTCGCGTGGTTGCCTATCAGTTTTTCCGTGACGGTTGACCCCGCGCTTAGTTTGCCCAAAGTGTATGGCGTGCTGCTATGCGTTGCGTTTTTCTACGCCATCGTCAACACGATTCGCACGCGTGACGATGTGCAGTGGGCAACGTTGTGGCTAGTGCTTGCGTGCGCGGGCATTGCACTTGCGGGCTTGGTAGGCACGGACTGGGCACAAGACAAAATTATTTCTGCATCGTTCATCTACGAACACCTGCCGCGTTTCATTCAAAACATTCCGCGTTCGATTGCAGGCGGATTCGCGCGCAACGGTGTGGGCGGCACGCTGGCGTTTACGATTCCGTTGCTTGCCGCGCTGATGCTCGACCGCCGACCGCCGACCACCGACCGCGAGCAACAATCGGCGGTCAGCGGTCAGCGGTCAGTGGTCGTTGGGGTCGCGCTTGCGCTCTCGCTCATCACCCTCGCGCTCACTCAATCGCGCGGCGGAATCTTGGGGACACTCGTGGGCTTGCTCATCGTCGCAGTGTGGTGGAAACGACGAATCGCGTGGCTCATCGGCGCGGGCG
>JAOACU010000437.1 GCA_026417715.1 Anaerolineae bacterium
GCTTGACGCAGTGTCTTTTGGGTCTCTGCGTCCAACCCACTCCAAACAGACTTGCTGGCAAGGAGTGCCACAATGTTGGGACGATAGGTGCATAGTGACGCGTACTTTTGCACCTCGTAATATTTGTTGGTCACGAAGGTATCCAACGACAACTCGACACCATCCACCACACCGTTTTGCAGCGCCGCATAGGTTTCTGGCACACTGAGGATGACGGGCACTGCCCCCAGGGCTTTCATCGTCGAATTCACCACTTTGGCGGATGCCACACGGATTCTTAATCCCTTGATGTCGTCAGGCGTTTTGATTTCGCGCTTGGAGTTGTAAAAGCAGCCAAAGCCCGCCTGCGCGAATCCCAAACCTACGAGATTCTTGGCTTCGAGCGGACGCAGTAATTCTTCACCGAGCGTACCGGCGAGAACTTGGTCCATCTGATCCACCGAATCAAAGAACCAAGGCAAGGAGAGAAGTTCAAAACGCGGATCAATACCCGCAAGATATGGGGTGGTGCTGAGCGAGAAATCAACTTGCCCATTCTGTACCATCTCGATCTCTTTGGCTTGACTTCCCGAAGCGAGCGACGCGTTAGGAAAGATCGTGATGGCGTAACGTCCGTTGGTGCGCTGTTTGACCAAATCCGAAAATCGGGTCAAGCCGCGAAACCACACACTATCTTCAGTGTAAGCCATTGTCAACTTGAAGATACGTGCGTTGGGCGCAAGCGATACGCTGGTTGGATTGTTTGGAGCCGCACAACCGATCAGTACGGCAATGACCAAAACGAAGAGTAGAGTGAAACCAAGTCTTTTGACGATCATTGTGTTTGATTCTCCTTGTGTTAGAGTTATAAAGTGTTAAAGATGTTTCTGGGCTTGGAGCATCACGGCTTTGATGGCTGGGCGTAACGATTCAAAGACACCGATACCTTTGATGGCAACGGCTTCAACTTGCAAATGCCCGTTACACTGAATCGAGCGGCGCAACTCGTCGAGAGGCAGAGCATTCGGCAGATCACGTTTGTTGAATTGCACGATAATCGGGAACGTCTCGACGTCCACGCCAAACTCGCGCAAGTTGGTGTGCAAGTTGTTCCAGGCTTCGATGTTCGCCTCGCGTCGTTCGGGTGCCGAGTCCACGACAAAGACAACGCCATCCGCGCCTTGCAGCACCAATTTGCGACTGGCGATGTAGTACACCTGCCCTGGCACGGTATAGAGCGAGAACTTGGGTTTGAGTCCTTTGATTTCGCCCAGTTGAATTTCAAGAAAGTCGAAAAAGATGGTGCGGTCTTCGCGCGTTTTGAGCGAGACCATCTCGCTACGCGCGCTGGCGGGAATATTCGCATGGATGAATTCCAGATTGGTTGTCTTGCCGCAAAGCGATGCACCGTAGTAAACAATTTTGAGTTTGATCTCGCGTTGTTTCCAATTGATAAACATACGTACCTAACACGATCTAGCGAATAATAATTTGATCGCCTGGCGTCTTGGAGGAGGGTGGCAACAACGAGTCGAGGGCTTGGTCTAATGCCACGTCGAAACCGGCTTCCATCATCGAAGGAGTTTGTCGAACGATGGCTTCGTACTCGTCAGCGAGTGCCAGCAGTTCTTCAGTAGCGCGCTTGCTGAACAGGCGCACCAAACCGATTTGCACTTCAGCGTCAAAGACTACGGCGAGCAGAAAACTCGTACCAACTTGGGAGAGATAGATGTTCCGTCGGCTTCCTTCGTGGAACATCAGACGGAACGGTTGGTTCTCACCGATTTGACGCGCCATCTCGGCAGTGGCTGCCATATTGCTGGCGGTGAGTGCCGCCAGTGTTGTCAAATCGGTGGCACCCGTAATCCCGCGCGCCTGAATCAACTGTCCACTGATGTCGGCGAGAAAGACATAACTCGCGCGCGTCTTGGAACGCAATTCGTCCAAGATTTGTTCGATACGTTCGACTTGGGCTTGGGGTAGAATCACTGGTTTGGGCATAGGCGTTGTTTCCGTCCTCCCACGCCAGAACGCGTACACTTTGCGTTAGCGTTTCCAGTTATCGTCGGGTGGTTCAGGCGCAATCGTGACGCCAATCTTGTTCCCCACCTCGCTCAACCACATTGTTTTCCACTTGCTCGATGTTTTAAGATTCTTGATGACCGTATTCACGGCGTTGAGTAGTTCGGCGTTGTTCTTGGCGATACCTACGCCGTAGGGTTCGTACGAAAACTGTGAACCAACGACTTTGGTGTTAGGATTGGCGAGTTGCAAGCCGTATCGGAAGATATCGTCCGTGC
>JAOACU010000438.1 GCA_026417715.1 Anaerolineae bacterium
GAAAGAATGTCATACGAACTCACACTACCCGACGATCGCTACTTTGGTCCCGATGCACGGCAAAAAGAAATCGCGATGCAGTTGTACGCGCAAGTCAAAGACCTGCCGCTGATTTGTCCACACGGTCATGTTGACCCGCGAATGTTTGCGGATCCCAACTACTCATTCGGTTCGCCAACGGATTTGCTCATCAGTCCCGACCACTATGTTTTTCGGATGTTGTATTCGCAAGGCGTTCCGCTCGAACGACTTGGTGTGCCACCTGCAGATGGCGAAGTCGAACGCGATCATCGCAAGATTTGGCAAACGTTCGCAGACAACTTTTATCTTTTTCGCGGCACACCGACCGGCGTGTGGTTGGCGTACGAACTGCGTGTCGTCTTTGGAATCACGCGACGATTGACCAGCGAAACCGCGCAAGACATTTACGACGAAGTCGCCGACAAACTCACGCGTCCCGAATTTCGTCCGCGCGCGCTCTTCGAGCGATTCAACATTGAAGTTCTTGCGACGACCGACGCGGCGAGCGATCCGCTCGAACATCATCGCGCGATTCGCGCATCGGGTTGGCACGCGCGCATCATTCCGACGTTTCGCCCCGATGGCGTCATCAATCTCGATGCACCGAATTGGCGCAAGAACATTGACGCGCTCAGTGCCGCAAGCGGCATCACCATCACTAATCTCCAATCTCTCATCTCTGCCCTCGAAAACCGCCGCGCGTATTTCAAACAACTCGGCGCCACCGCCACCGATCACGCCGCGCTCACTCCCTACACCACCGAGTTGAGTGCACACGAAGCCGATGCGATTCTCCAGCGCGCGTTGCGCGGGCAAGCATCGGCAGAGGACGCGCGCGAATTCACCGGGTTTATGCTGATGGAAATGGCGCGGATGAGCATCGAAGATGGTTTGGTGATGCAATTGCATCCGGGTTCGTTGCGCAATCACAACGCTCTCATCTTCCAACGCTTTGGTTTGGACAAGGGGGGCGACATTCCCATCGCTACCGAGTACACACGCAACTTGCGCCCGCTTCTCAACAAGTATGGCAACGATCCGCGCCTCACCCTGATTCTCTTCACGCTTGACGAGACGACGTATGCGCGCGAACTCGCACCACTAGCGGGGCATTATCCTGCAGTCAAGTTGGGTCCGCCTTGGTGGTTCCACGATAGTCTGAATGGGATGGCGCGCTTTTTCGATCAAGTGATGGAGACAGCGGGAATTTACAACACGGTGGGGTTCAACGATGACACACGCGCGTTCCCCTCGATTCCTGCGCGGCACGATGTATGGCGACGCGCGAGTGTCAACTGGCTGGCAGGGCTAGTCGTGCGTGGTTTGATTGCAATGGATGAAGCGGAAGAGATGGCACGCGCGCTAGCATACGATCTTGCCAAGCGCGCGTACAAGTTGTGAGTCGGACGAAGGACGGAGGACAAGCGTGCCTTCGTCCTTCGTCTTTTGTCCTTCGTCATTTGGCTCATTGGCATTTTGGCTCATTGGCTCATTTGCCATAGTACCCTCTCCCATCTTGTTTCCACACCAATCTTGTGATACAATCGTGGCAGGATGCGAAAGGAGGACGATGTTTGCCCACCGCTTTGTCTTGTTAGCAAGTGTGTTATGCAGTGTGGTAGGATGTAGCACTTTGCCGATTCCATTGCCTTTTGCCACACCTTTACCTCCGAATACCTTGGTGTACACTGCTCCGACGACGCTGACAATCAAAGCAGGCGCAACCTTGCCCGGCACAACGCTGGTGTATCTGGGTGAAAACGAAAACAAGCAAGCCCAGATGATCGTATCGGGATACATCGCACCAAAACAAGTTGCCGATACGGTGGATTGGCAAGGTTCGCCCGTGCCTAACGTGAATCTTAAATTGACGACGCGCGTGGCATCATTCGACAAGAACGCGATTACGTTGGTTGGGACGGCACATATCGAAGTGGCAAACATTGTCATCCAGCCCGGCGGCACACCTGGGGCAGCGATGCTCGAATTCAGCGCGCCGGTGACTTGGTCGCTCAAGAAAGACGAACTCATCCCCGGCACAAAAATCGTGTACGTCGGTGCGGCACCAGAGGGCGCACAGTTCTTGGGCTTGGAAGGGTATCCCTATCGCAAGCAACTCGACTCGTTGCAGTATCTTGGACGAATCAGTCCCAAAGTCTTTTTACGACTCGACCTGCGCGTGGTCAGTTTCTCTGAGAACAACGTCGTATTGGGCGGCACAGCCAACATCAGAATCGAACAGTAAT
>JAOACU010000439.1 GCA_026417715.1 Anaerolineae bacterium
CTCCAGCGTGATGGGCGTAGTCGTGTTTTTCGTCGCGCAGATTTTCGATGCGGTGTTGTGGCAAGTGCTCGCGGCGATTCTCACAGGCGGCGTGGCGTACATCGTACTCTTACGCGTGTTGCGCGTGCGCGAAGTAGAACGCGTGTGGCAAATGGCGCTTGCGCGTGTGAGACTGTGAGACAATGAGGGTATAATCGAGACACATTGTAATCGAGTATGTTCGAACGTATCTGCTGGAGGCAAAATGGCTGATGCAGCCAAACGCAATTCCCAAACCGAAGAATTTTTGCTGACCGAGTACCGAGCGCTGGCTGATTCGTTTTAGCGGAACGAGGACACGGGTGAGCGACGCGTCAATTTTTTTATCGTGCTGACGACCGCTGTGATCAGCGCGCTCGTCGCACTCGCAACGCGCTCTAGCGATTGGGGAAGTGATGTGGTCTTTGCTATCACCGTGTTTGCGCTGTTGGCGTTGTTGGCGCTCGGGGTTAGCACACTGTTGCGAATGATTAAACGCAATCGCGTGACAGATGGCTACAAGCGCGCGATGGCACAGATTCGCGCGTTCTTCAAAGCCGAAGATGATCGTCTGCAAGAGTACGAGCCGTTTCCGCCCACCAAGCGCAAGGTCGGTTCGGGCGGATTGACGGAGATGGTTGTTGTGTTCAACGCGCTGATCATCGCCGCGCTCGGCATTGTGTTGGGTACGGTGCTGTCACTGTGGGTGGCAAGTGTTCTAGGCGCGCTTGGCTTTGTCATCGCGTTAATTCTGCAATTCAGATTCATCGCGGGGTGTTATGCGGAAAAGTGACCAGCCACGCGAAACCGAAATCGCGCTGGTGATTCGTTCGCCGCGCGCAGAACAGATCGCCGACGAGATTGCGCGCTTGGGAAAACTGGGACGCTATCGGCTCGCGCCTGCCGAAGTGCACTTTTTGCGCGATGTGTACTTTGATACGCGTGATGGCGCGCTCCAAGCGCAACGCTTGGCATTACGCCTCCGCGTAGTCAATGGCAAACAGTTGATCACCCTCAAAGGTCCGTTGAGCCGTACCGAGCAAGGAGTGGTAAAGCGTCTGGAAATCGAACTCGCGTGGTCGCGGGCGGCATTCACGCGTATCACACGCGAGTTACACGCGCGCGGCATCGGGCTGACGCGTGCGGACGCAGCGTATCGGCGTGAGGATTGGGTTGGAACATTCAAGCGTGCAGGTTTACGTGTCGTTCAGGATCGCGTTACTCGGCGGCGCGCGCGCAACATCATCAACACAACAGGACGCGTGTGTGCCGAACTCGCGATTGACAAGACGACATTTTTCTTTGGTAAGCAAGTCGTGCACTTGCATGAAATTGAAATCAAAGCCAAGAGTCCACGCGCGCGTGTCGGCAAACTTGCGCAACATATGGAGACGATGTTCGCACCGATACTGCAACGCTGGCAAAGTAAAATCGTTACGGGCAAAGCCATCGAAAAGTTGTTGGAACGAGGCGTCTTGCAAAACCTGCTCGATGCGAAGAATGGTCTCACACCTGCCGCGCTGGATCGCGTTGGACGAGAGATCACGCGAATGCTCAATACACGCCCCAAGAAGATTGCGCGTTGAAAGACAGTACCCAGAACAGTAAGACCCGTCAGGTTTGACCAAACCCTGGCGGGTCTTTTGTTCACCGTGACTCCCAATCACACCCATCCCTAATGTGCAACTTGTTTGTCACTTTGAGCGAAGGAGTCTCGTTTACGCAAAACGAGATTGCTCGCAGCACAAACCGCTGCTCGAAATGACAAGTTGTACATTGGGCACCTATCGTGAAATCAGCGGCAGGTACAGGTACAACAACGACAGCGCGCGCGGACTCATCTCCGAGGTGTCCGCACCAATTTGCGCCAGTACTGTGACATCATTACGTCCCATCCCGACAGGCAAAGTCGCGCTCCAATTGCCTGAACCATCCGCTGTCGCAAACTGCAGGTATGTGCCGCCACCGCCCGGTGTTGCCGGATTGCCGATAGCGCGATAGATGTGCACCGTACAATTCGCGCGCGCCGTGCCATTGATTGTATTGCCGCTGCCGCCAGTGATCACCGGATAGTTGAGCCAGTTGTTGGGACCCGGCGGAGTGCGCGAGTCGTTCGGTGTGTGTCCGTCGTTGCCCAAGTCAATCGGCAAGCCGCCGTTATGACGAACCTCCGTCGGCTTGATTTGATTGAGGGTTGCCGTGTCACCAATCACCGCGATCCC
>JAOACU010000440.1 GCA_026417715.1 Anaerolineae bacterium
CTATGCGGTTGTGCTGGGACGTTCACAAGACTTGTTCACCTACACTAGTGTCAGTGTGATTGAACTCGCTCAAGCAGAATACGCTTACTTTGAACACACGCTTTTGCCCTACAGTGCCACGCGACAAACTGCACGCGGATATGCGATAACGATGCCACGCTATCTGGATTACGCCAATCAACGTCAACCTACTTGGGGGCGTTACTTTGTGGTTCGAGAGCGCGTGGATAGCCGTGAGGACTTTATCTGGTTTGGAGACAAGCCCAAAGAAATGTATTGGGTTGATCCAACGACTCCGCAAGTCAAAGGTGCGCAACGTGGGCTGGCGTTCCTCAGTTTTGTCGGAGAGCAGGATGAAGCCATCTCGGTGGCCTGATTGGCTTGATGATGTCTGGGCAAAAAGCGCGGACAAAGGCGCAGGGAACAATCCCGAAAGTCTAGCCCAACACACCTGGGATGTTCTCGCGCGTCTGGCTGACTATATCGAGTTACGTCCAGAATTGCCAACGCAGTTGGGCAAGCCGTACTTGTGGAACGTCTTGTTCTGGGCAGCGTTCCTGCACGATTTTGGCAAAGCCCTGCCAGACTTTCAGATGATGCTACGGAGACAAGGCGAGCGATGGAAGCATCGTCATGAGGTTTTCTCGCTCGCCTTTGTCGAATGGATTTCCGCCACGCTAACCCGAGAAGAACACCAGTGGCTCATCGCCGCAATTGTCTCGCATCACAAGGACGCGCATGAAATTGAAAGCGACTATCCACCACCCGATGGAGATGACGAGGATGTATTGGCAGTTCATCTACGTCAGATGGATTTAACAACTGTGCGCGGTTTGTGGCGATGGATCAATGAATGTTCAAGCGATTGGATCACCACGTTGGGTCTAGTCAATCAGGTTCGCGATTTGCCACTATTGGACGAAGCACGCGCGGTTGCTGAGATCGAACAAAATGGCGCGATGCACATTCGCAAACGTCTGAAACAATATCGTCGTTTGGTCCAATCGCTGGATGAGCAAGCCCAAACGTTGCTGGTGCCTACTCTCGCGCTGCGCGGACATCTGATCAATGCCGATCATAGTGCATCAGCGCATGTGGGTCGGATGCAAAAGGCAGCGCTGAATGCATCCACCATCTTGGCAAGTCGAAACCTGACTTGGGAACAGTTGTTTGAGCATCAGCGTAAAGCAGGCGAGACCGACGGATCGGTCTTGCTCACTGCGCCAACGGGAAGCGGCAAGACCGAAGCGGCGTTGCTGTGGGCAAGTCGTCAAGCGCAAAATGGTACTTTGCCGCGTTTGTTTTACGCGCTGCCATATCAAGCCAGCATGAATGCAATGTTACTGCGCCTTCAAGAAAGTTTTGGACGCGAGCAGGTGGGCTTGCAACACGGCCGTGCCTTGTTGGCGATGTATCGGATGCTGATGGAGCGTGAGTACGACAGCAAGCAAGCCGCAAAACAGGCACGATGGGCGAGGAATTTGGCGGAACTGAATTTTCAATCGGTGCGCGTCTTTAGTCCCTACCAAATGCTCAAAGGAATGTATCGCCTTAAGGGTTACGAGGCGATGCTGAGTGATTACCACAATGCGGCGTTCATCTTTGATGAGATTCACGCCTACGAAGTCAAGCGCTTGGCGTTGATCCTGAAAGCCATCGAATATCTGCGTCGGCATTACTACGCGCGCTTTATGGTGATGTCGGCTACGTTTCCCTCGTTGATCAAAAAGTGGCTTCGAGAGGCATTGGATTCTCCTGCTGAGATTTCCGCCACATCAGAGACATTCCAAAAGTTTCAACGCCATCGCTTAAAGTTGCTTCCAGGTGAATTACTTTTCGATTCAAACCTTGAGCAAATTGCCAAGACGGCGCGCGCAGGCAAATCGGTGTTGGTTGTCTGCAATCTGGTAGATCGGGCGCAAACGGCTTTTCGCGAACTGCAAGCACGATTGACAAAGGATCGCGTACGTGTCGAACTGTTGCATGGTCGTTTCAACATGCGCGATCGCTCCGTGAAGGAACAGTTAATTCGAGACGCAACAGGATCAACCAGTCAAAACAGACGCCCCATTGTGTTGGTTGCTACCCAAGTGGTTGAGGTGAGTCTCGATATTGACTTAGATACCATTTTCACCGACCCAGCACCTTTGGAAGCATTAGTACAGCGTTTCGGTCGCATCAATCGGCGACGCAAACAAACCGATCTTGCACCTGTCTATGTCTATTGCCAACCTTGTGAC
>JAOACU010000044.1 GCA_026417715.1 Anaerolineae bacterium
CATCTGCCACTATTCGTGTCGTCTGATTCACAGCACACGCGTTATTGTTTTATAATCTGTCGGTGTTCAAAAACGTATCCACTCTTGGGAAGACAGGTTTCTAGACCCATCAGGTCTGAAACACTCGTGCTTTCTGCCCGTGAGCGCAGGGCTGGGCAAAGTCTATTGACAGTCGAATCAATTCACCGCAACAACGACCCGAATCCCGCCTACGCGGGCTAAACAAGCCGCCGAAGGGCGGCTTCGGGTGGCCGTCGCGGCGACTTCGAGTCGCCAAATTTCGACCTTGCACCAGCCGTGCCGCGAGGTTGCCGCGCACTTTGTTTTTTCTGCCTCATTATGCTATAATTCGCGCTTGTGATTACTGCCAATCGAACACTTGCGCAAGTACTCGTTGCGCTGGGCATAGGTTCGGTCATCGGTTGTTGCATCGGCGGCATAGTGCTTGCAGTCCTTGCGGGCTATCCTATTGTCGTGAGCGCGCTATCACCCACCAGCACACCTTCGCCAACACCGACGGTGCGCGTCTTGCCGACGATTACACTCGCGCCGACACTCACGCGCACACCGACGTTTGCACCCACACCGCTCGACGTATCGGCAACGCTTACACCGCTTGCGACGCGCACGCCTTTGGCGTTACGCGCAACACCCAAGCCCGTCACGCCGCACTTTTGGCTCGCGCGCCCAGTGCCGCCGAACGCGCCAACTCAACATCCCGCGTTGACGTATCTCTACGGCACTACCGCGCGCGGCGATTACGATGTGCATCACGGCGTCGAGTTCGTGAATCCGACAGGAACGCCGGTGCTCGCGGTCGGCGATGGTGTCATCGTCACGGCAGGTAACGACACGCAACAACGCCTTTGTGGCGACGATGGCAAGCGCGTGTGCGGGCGTGATGTGAACTTTTACGGCAATCTCGTCGTTCTACAACTCGATCGTGCGTACAACGGGCAACGCGTGTTCGCACTCTACGGGCACTTGAGCAAAATCAATGTGAACGTGGGCGACCGCGTCAAGACCGGCGAGATACTCGGCGAAGTGGGAATGACCGGCATCGCGTTGGGTCCGCATCTGCATTTTGAAGTGCGCGTCGGTGTGAACGATTATGCACACACGCGCAATCCGATCCTGTGGCTTGTGCCACTCAACGGACGCGGCGTACTCGCGGGTCGTTTAAGTGATGGCAAGGGTAATCTCCAGCGCGGCGCGATCGTCAATCTGTATCGCGCGGAACCAGAAACGTTTTTGTATGGTATCGAAACCTACAGTCGCGACGACGCGCCACCCGTCAATTCCGATGACGAGTTCGGCGAAAATTTTGCGTTTCCCGATCTGGTGCCCGGCGATTACATCGTGCGCGTGCACAATCAGCCCTACGCTACGCGCGTGACGGTTGAAGCCGGCAAGTTGACGTTCATTGAATTTGGTCAATGAGCCAAATAGTTTCAATGAGCCAATTGCCCAATGAGCCAATGAGCCAAATTCCTCTTTCGTCCTTCGTCTTTCGTCCTTTGGCTCATTGGTAAATTGGTTCATTGGCTCATTTGAGGTTTTGGATGACTGACGTTCGCGTACGCTTTGCACCCAGCCCCACCGGTGCACCACACATCGGTAACATTCGCACCGCGCTCTTTTGCTATCTGTGGGCGCGACACACCGGCGGCAAATTCATTCTCCGCATCGAAGACACCGACCAAGCGCGCGAAGTCGAGAACGGTTTGCAACTGATTCTCGAATCGTTGCGCATTTTGGGTTTGGACTGGGACGAAGGACCCGACATCGGCGGACCCTACGGACCCTACGAACAATCCAAACGCTTGCCGATTTACAAGGAACACGCGGAGCGTTTGATTGCACAAGGTCGCGCGTACTATTGCTACTGCACCGAAGAGCGACTGGAGCGGATGCGCGCGGAGCAAAAAGCGCGCGGCGAGCAAACGCGCTACGATTACCACTGCCGCTACTTGTCCGATGCGGAGCGCGCCGAGTACGAACGCGCCGGCATACCCAAAGTGATTCGCCTTGCCGTGCCGCACGAAGGCAAGACCACGCTCCACGATTTCATTCACGGCGATTTGAGCATCGAAAACAAAAACGTGGACGATCAGGTGCTCCTCAAATCGGATGGTTTCCCGACGTATCACCTTGCTGTCGTCGTGGACGACCATCTGATGAAAATTTCGCACGTGATGCGTGGTGAGGATTGGATTCCGTCGTTTCCCAAACACGTCTTGTTGTATCAAGCGTTTGGTTGGGAAATTCCACCACACGGACACTTGCCCAACGTGTTGGGACCCGACCGCAAAAAGTTGAGCAAGCGACACGGCGCAACGAGCGTGATGCAATTTCGCGATGAAGGATACCTGCCCGAAGCATTGTTGAATTTTCTTGCGCGCCTCGGCTGGGCGTATGACGATCACACAGAAATTTTTTCGCGGCAACAACTCATCGAACTGTTCACGCTCGACAAAATCGAACACTCGCCGGCGATTTTCGATCCTGCCAAACTCGATTGGCTGAACGGCTATTACATCCGTGAATTGACCGACGATGAATTTGTTGCGCGCGCGCGCCCATTCGTGCCACAAGCCGATGCGACTTTGTTGCGCGCGATTGCGCCGCTCGTCAAGCCGCGCATCAAAAAGTTGAACGAGATCGCCGCGCTGATTGATTACTGCTAGTCGAAGATGTGGAGTACGACGCGCAGTTACTCATCGGCAAGGGGGTGGATGCATCTGCCGCGCGTGCCGCGTTGCGCGCGGCGTATGCGACGCTCGAAAAATACACCACCTACGACGATGAAGAAAAAATCGAAGCGGAACTGCGCGTGGAGGCAGAAAGACTGGGGCTGAAGAATTTGCAATTCTTTGGCACTTTGCGTGTGGCGATCACCGGCAAAACTGCTTCGCCACCCTTGATGAGCAGTATGCGCATCTTGGGTCGCGACAAAACCTTGCGCCGCATCGAACGCGCGATCCAGTTGTTGGAAAAAGTTTAAACGTTTCTCATCATCGTCTCATTTCGTTTTCACTTGTTTGTGTTAACCTTGAACGCTGTCAGCGATCAGCGATCAGCGGTCAGCAATCCACAATCTGCAATCGAAAATCTAAAATCAAGGGAGTTGTTTATGCCAGATGCAACGACCAATGGCGCACCAATGATCGAGGTGCACAATCTTTCCAAGTGGTACGGCACCACCGAAGCCCTGCGCCAAGTCTCCTTCAACGTGCAGAAAGGAGAGATTCTCGGTTTTCTGGGACCAAACGGCGCAGGCAAGACCACAACAATGCGCATCCTCACCGGCTATATGCCGCCCTCGTCGGGTACCGCGCGCGTGGCGGGTTATGACGTGTTCTACGATTCGATCGAAGTCCGCAAGCGCATTGGCTATTTGCCCGAAACTGTTCCACTCTATCCCGAAATGACCGTGTGGGACTATTTGGACTTTTGTGCGCGTTTGCGCGGCGTGTCGGATCGTGATGCCGCGATTGATCGCGTGATGGAAATGACGAGCATCGGCGAGCGCGCCGATATGCACATCGGCAAATTGTCCAAAGGGTTTCGCCAGCGCGTTGGTATTGCGCAAGCGCTCGTGCACAATCCCGAAGTACTGATTCTCGACGAGCCAACGATAGGACTCGACCCCAAGCAAATCATCGAGATTCGCAATCTCATCAAGTCACTGGCAGGCGACCACACGATCATCTTGAGCACGCACATCCTTCCCGAAGTGAGCCAGACGTGCTCGCGCGTCCTCATCATCAACGATGGCGTGATCGTTGCGGAGGACACGCCTGAACGTTTGAGCGCGCGCCTGCGCGGCGCAGAACACATTCACCTGCAAGTCGCGCATCCCGCGCCCGAAATTCCCAGCACGCTCGAAAAAGTGCAAGGTGTGCTCGGTGTGCGCGCCAAGGACAATGGCGTGTACGAAATCGAAATGAATCTGGGGACGGATCGGCGTGCGGAGATCGCCGCGTTAGTGGTACAACGCGGCTGGGGCTTGTTGGAATTGCGCCCGCTGAGTTTGTCACTCGAAGAAGTGTTCCTCAAACTGACGACCACAGAGGAGATGCCACAATGAGAAACATCTGGGCAATCACCTTGCGTGAACTCAAAGCGTACTTTGTCTCGCCTATCGCCTACGTGGTCAGCGCGCTATTCCTCGTGGCGATGGGTTATCTCTTCGCACTGATTCTCATCAACAGTCGCGAGGCATCGTTGCGCTATCTGTTCAACAATATGATCTTTGTATTGTTGATTATGGCGCCCGCCCTGACGATGCGTTTACTCGCGGAAGAACAACGGATGGGCACCATCGAATTGCTACTCACTTCGCCGGTGCACGATTGGCAAGTGGTGCTGGGAAAATTTCTCGGCAGTTTCATCCTCTTTGTTGTGATGCTCATTGCACCTACACTCTACTATGTGCTGATTCTCCAAGTGTTCGGTCCGCCCGACTATGGTCCGATTCTCACGGGCTATCTGGGCTTTTTGCTCTTGGGTGCCGCGTATCTCGCGGTCGGTGTGTTCGGATCATCGGTCACGCAAAATCAAATCATCGCGTTTTTCGTTAGTCTCGTGATCTTGCTCTTGATGTGGCTGGCTGATGCGGCGATGAATGTCTTTGGTAGCGGTCCGCTCTCGGACGCGCTGGTGTACATCGCGCTACCGCGTCACTTTGGCGATCTGTTCCGAGGCATTTTGGACACGACGGACATTGTGTACGCGCTCAGCATCATTGCGATCTTTTTGTTCTTGGCAACCCAAGTTCTACAAACGAGGAGGTGGCGATAATGCGCGACAAGTTGTACCAATGGGCAGATTACATCGGAGCGATCGCACTCGCGCTGTGGGTGGCGGCAGGCATTTTGTATCTGCTCAAGAATCAACCCACCGAACGCCTGCTCCTACTCGTCGGTTTGGGTGTGGTGTTCTTTCTCTTCTTTCTGTATTTCAAATTCGGCTTGGTGCGCCAAGCCGTCACTAGTCGTACGGCGCGCTATGGCTCGAACGCATTGGTGATGAGCATCGCGTTTATCGCCATCATCGCGGTTGTAAACTTTTTGGGTGGACGCTATCACATTCGCTACGATTTTACGGCGAACAAAACCTATACGTTGTCGGAGAAGACGATTCAAATCCTCAAAGACCTCAAAGAGCCGATTCAAGCGATTGGCTTTTATGGAATGGACAATGCACAAGGTCAACAAGAAGCCAGCGATCGGTTGCGCGAGTATTCGCGCGTCACCGACAAGTTGACGTATCGGTTTGTAGACCCGTACGCCGAACCGCAATTGGCGAACGAATACAAAGTGCAATTCGATGGCACCATTGTCTTCGAGCGCGGCAAGCGTCGCGAAAATGTCTTTGCGACGGACGAACAAACGTTGACCAACGCGATCCTCAAAGTCTCGCAAGATCAACAACCAACGATTTACTTTACGACGGGACACGGCGAGCACAGTCCCGACGATAGTGGGAATGAGGGTTATAGTCTGATGAAGACGGCGATGGAAGCGGAGAATTATCGCGTCCAAACGCTCGATCTCAAGACCGTGACCGAGACGTTGCCGGCTGACATCAGCGCGCTCATCATCGCCGGACCGCGCCAACCCTTTGAACCCGCCGAAGTCGAAATCGTCAAAAAGTATTTGGAAAACAAGGGACGCGTTTTGATAATGATTGACCCCCAGGTCGAAAGTGGCTTGGAGGGCTTGTTGAAAGAGTGGGGCTTGGGTTTGCGTAACGATGTGGTGTTCGATCCGCGACTCGGTTTCTTTGGCCAAGCCCAGGTGCCGGTCATCAACGCCTACAAATCGCACACGATCACCAAAGACTTGACCGGGCTGAGCACCTTTTTCCCAGGCGCGCGTTCCATCGAAGCACTGATCGGACCTGAATCATCGCGCCGCCCTACGGCATTGTTCACCACGAGCGATGCCTCGTGGGGCGAGACGGACTTGGCGTCGGTGAAAGCGCAGAACGCCAAGCAGGACGACAAGGACAACAAAGGTCCGCTCACGTTGGCATACGCCGTCGAAGACCGCGGTGACAAACCCGCGCGTCTCGTCGTCATCGGCAACTCGACGTTCGTGACGAATGGCACGCTCAACGCGCGTATCACGGTTGGTGGTCAGCAACAGCGCATTCAATCGGGCAATGGTTTGCTCTTTGGCAACATTCTGCACTGGCTGGCGGGACAAGAGACGTTGATTTCGATCCCGCCCAAGCCAACCGATACGCGTTACGTGCTTCTGACCGCGCAGGAGACGGCGTTCGTCTTCTGGTCGAGTTTCTTGCTCGTTCCGCTGACGATACTCATCATCGGTTTACTCGTTTGGTTGAGGAGGCGATAGCGTGAAACTACGCAACACGTTGATCGTTGTCGCCATAGCGGCGGCGCTGATCGTCTATGTGTTCTTGATCGAAGCGCCACTTACCCCAGAGCAACTGAGTGCGCGTCAAGGCACACCGACTGCTACACCCTCGTCGTACATCTTTCGCTTTCCAGTGGAACAGTTGCAAACGATCATCATCAGCGATTTGCGATTTCCGCGTCGCGTGGTGTTGGAGCGGAGCGATTCGGGGTGGCGCGTCAAAGAACCCGAGGACAAACCCGCCGATATGAACAAGGCGACAGGAACTGCCAACACCTTGTCCGATCTTTTGTTGCGTCGCACCATTCAACCTGTTAGCGACTTGGCAGCGTACGGTCTGGCACCAGCGCGCATCGAGGCGCGGATGATCCTGAAGGATGGCACTACCTACGCGCTCTTGATTGGCAACGCGACGCCGGATGGTTCGCTCTACTATGCGACTTATACCGGCGACACCACGCGGGTATTTCTGGTCGAGAGCGCACTAGGATTCTCCTTGCAAAACTTGCTGGACAAGCCACCTTTTGAACCCACGCCTCGACCAACACCGACCGAGACACCTCCCGCAACACCTACTCCCGATGCAACAACGGTACCGGGCGTTGTGCCTACGTTGTTGCCCACGCCGGCGACAACACCCAAACCGTAAACGCCAGCGAGGACGTTCAAAGAACGTCCTCGCTGTTTTTTGCTAACTGATGTTACGCATCTGAACCGTAGGACTGGACAGTTACCACATTTCTTTGTTTTCGATCATCGTGTTATACTTGGGTTGGAGGAATGTCTATGTCTCATTCATCCATCAAACGGATTGCGATTAGCACAGGGGGAGGCGATGCTCCGGGCCTGAACGCGGTCATTCGCGCGGTCGTGCTTGCCGCGCTCAGTCGCGGTTGGGAATGTTACGGCATTCGCGATGGCTACAACGGCTTGCTCTTGCCCGAACAGTACGTGGATGGCGGCTTGGTGCGCCTGACGCGCGAACGCGTACGCGGCATCACACATCTCGGCGGCACAATCATCGGGACCACGAATCGCAATAGTCCACTCGAATATCCGATTGTGGACAAAGATGGGCGCGTGCAGTATGTAGATCGTTCGGACGAACTTGTACGCAATTTTATGCTTCATCACATTGACGCGCTCATCACGGTCGGTGGCGATGGTTCGCTCGCGATCGCGAATGTCCTCGCGCAAAAAGGTCTACGCGTGATTGGTGTTCCCAAAACGATTGACAACGATTTGGATCGCACGGTCGTCACCTTTGGTTTCGATACGGCGGTGGCGTTTGCGACTGAATGTTTGGATCGTTTGCACACGACAGCGGCATCGCACGGACGCGTGATGGTCGTGGAGGTGATGGGACGTTACGCGGGTTGGATTGCATTGCACGCGGGCGTGGCGGGTTCGGCCGATGTGATTTTGATTCCAGAGATTCCGTACGATTTGAACAAGGTCATTGCCAAGATTCGCGAGCGCGAAGAGCGCGGTGCGAATTTCACGATTGTCGTTGTGGCTGAAGGGGCACGTCCCGTCGGTGGTGAGATAATCGTCAAAGAGAAAGCCATTGGACGCGCGGAGCGTCTGGGCGGTATCGGCGAGCGCATCGCTACCGATTTGCAAGCCCTGACCGGCAAAGAGACGCGCGTCGTCGTGCTGGGGCACTTGTTGCGTGGTGGTTCACCAACGGCACAGGATCGTTTAATCGCGTTGCGCTTTGGCGCGGCGGCAGTGCGCGCACTCGCCGAAGGACAATCCGGCATTATGGTCGCACTCGATCCACCGAATGTGAACTACGTGCCACTCGCCGAAGTCGCCGGACGAATGCGCGCCGTGCCGCTCGATTGCGATACGATGATGACCGCGCGCGATTTGGGAATTTGTTTTGGGGATTGAGTCGAATTCACAACCGCAATACCCACTTTACAATCGTTNGACGCGCGCTCGCGCGCGTTATATAATCGTATCAGAGACCTGTGCTGGAGGAGTATCGCGATGGCTGAAGAAAAGAAAACCTTGTGGACACGCGTGCGCGGCGTATTGCGCGGACCCGTGTTGGTCGGTGTGATTGCCGCGCTTGTTGCGATTGGCTTGTCCGTCTTTGGAATGATTCGCAACCCCGAAGGCGTGCCCATCAATCTCCGCTCGTTGTTACTTGTTGTCGTACTCGCCGGCGGCAGTTGGGGCTTGATCGCGTGGGCAATTGCCACAGCGGCAGTGGAAGCCGGCAAAGATGATGTCAATGCACCAATGAGCCAATGAGCCAATGAACCAATGTGCCAAATTTGGCTCATTGGCTCATTGACAAACTGGCTCATTGAGTTTGAGAGGAAGCGATGAAAGCCGTAGTGATGGCGGGCGGCGAAGGATCGCGCTTGCGTCCTTTGACTCTGAATCGCCCCAAACCGATGGTGCCGATTGCGAATCGGCGTGTGATGGGACACATCTTGGAACTCTTGCGACGCCACAATTTTTCCGAAGTGGTCGCCACGTTACAGTATCGCGCGGACGACATTCAAAATTATTTCGGCGATGGTTCGCAGTTTGGCATTCCCATCAACTATTCCGTCGAACCACATCCACTTGGCACGGCGGGTTCGGTCAAGTACGCCGAAAAGTATCTCGCGCGCGATGAGCCGTTCCTCGTCATCAGTGGTGACGCGCTCACCGATTTCAATCTCACCGAGATTGTGGCATTCCACAAACGCGTCGGTGCGGCGGTGACCATCACGTTGTATCGCGTGCCGAATCCATTGGAGTACGGCGTCATCATCGTTGACAACGAAGGACGCATCACGCGCTTTCTCGAAAAACCTTCGTGGGGCGAAGTAATTTCCGACACCGTCAACACCGGCATCTATGTCATTTCGCCGGAAATTCTCGATGAGATCGAATCCGATGTGCCCTTTGATTTCAGCAAGGATTTGTTTCCGCGTTTGATGCGCAAAGGCGCGCCGCTGTACGGTTACATTGCCGAGGGCTATTGGTGCGATGTGGGCAACCTTGCCGAGTATATGCGCGCAACGGCGGATTTACTTTGGGGCAAAGTCAACGTAGGCGAAATTGCACCCAAGATTGGCAAGGACATTTACGCGCAAGAGGATGTAGAGATCGCCCCCGACGCGCAATTGTTCGGACCGATTTTTCTGGGGCGTGGTGTGAAGATCAAAGGTGGCGTGGTCATTCACGGTCCCACCTCCATCGGTTCGTTTACGATTGTGGACAATCGCGTGCATATTGACCGCAGTATCATTCTGCGTAACGCGTACATCGGCGAGGGAGTCGAATTGCGCGGCGCGATCATTGGACAGCGATGCAGTATCCGTTCGCGCGCGGTGATCTTTGAAGGCGCGGTCATCGGCGATGAAAGTACGATTGGCGAAAGCGCGGTCATTCATCCCACCGTCAAAATCTGGCCCAACAAAGAAGTGGAAGCCGGCGCGACAGTGAAATCATCGCTCATCTGGGGCGCGCAGGCGCGGCGCACACTCTTTGGACGATACGGTGTGACTGGCTTGGTGAACGTTGACCTCACACCCGAATTCGCCGCGCGCCTCACCGCCGCGTTTGGCGCGACGTTACCGCGCGGATCGTTCGTGACGATGAATCGCGATTTGCATCGTGCCGCGCGGATGATCAAGCGCGCGATGATCAGTGGCTTTCCGTCGGCGGGCGTCAACGTCCAAGACCTCGATTCGGTGCCGATTCCAGTGGCGCGCTATTACACGGCCGTCAGCGGCGCGGCGGGCGGTGCGCACGTACGCATTTCGCCGTTCGATCAACGCGTGGTGGACATTCGCTTGTTCGACAAGAATGGTTTCAACCTCACCAAGTCCACCGAGCGAAGCATCGAAAACATTTTCTTCCGTGAGGATTTTCGGCGCGTCTCGTTCGATGCGTTGGGTCGCATCGAAGAAGTAGGGACGTTGCCGATTCAACGCTATCAACAAGGATTTTTGAACGCGCTCAATCTCGAGGCGATTCGCGCGCACGATTTTCATCTGGTCGTGGACTATGCCAGTGCGCCCACTGCGCTCGTGCTGCCGGCGATTTTTAGTGAACTTGGTTGTACGATTGTGGCGTTGAACGAACGGTTGGACGAAAGCAAGATGGCAATTCCCGCCGATATGTTCCAACGCGGCATTGATCAACTTGCGGCGATCACCGCCGCCGTCAAAGCCGATTTGGGATTGCGCTTGGATGTTGCCGGCGAACGCCTGTGGTTGGTGGATAATCGCGGAAACAAATTATCGGGCACGGTCACTGCCGTCGCGCTGGCGGAACTTGCCTTGCGTGCGTCGGATCGGCAACAGCCGCGCACACTCGCGGTGATGGTGAATCAGCCGCAACTCTTCGATGTGATTGCCGCGCGACACGGCGCGCAAGTGCGACGCGCGCGACTCGATCCGCAAGATTTGATGATTGCCGCGCAACAACCCGATGTGATTTTTGCCGCGAGTGGCGCAGGCGAGTTCATCATTCCATCGTTCCATCGTTTGATTGATGCAATGTTCCCGATTGCCAAGTTGCTCGAATACCTTGCCACACAAAACACGACCTTGAGCGATGTGGTAGCGACGTTACCGTCCTATCACATTGCCACCAAGCGCGTGCCGTGTCCTTGGGATCAAAAAGGTACGGTGATGCGTTTGCTCAACGAGCAATATCGCGATCGTATCGTCGAGCAACTGGATGGTGTCAAGATTCGCTTGGACGAACGCGAGTGGGTGCTTCTCGTTCCCGATCCTGATGAGCCGATGTTCACGGTGTACGCCGAATCGGATTCGGATGACAATGCCAACACACTTGCCGAGCACTATGCGCGCGTGATTGACGGCTTGCGCTCGTGAAACTCAAAACTGTCCAACTGAACACTGAAAACTGTCAACTGTGCAACTGCAAACTGAAAACTGTCAACTGAAAACTGTCCCACTGAACACCGAACACTGTCTCACTGAACACTGTCCCACTGACAATGCCTCTCACCATTGATCTCTTTTTCATCGAACTCTCCACCTACACGGCGTTTGTCCTGTTCGGCATCGGCGCGGGATTGGGTGTGGCATTTGCGTATGTGCGTTGGCGCGCGCGGCGCACTCTGCCACCTGGCGTTTTCTTGAATGTAGCGCTTGTGACTTTGGCAGTGGCGTATCTGGGTGCGCGCGCATATCACGTGGCGTTGAACTGGGAGTATTACTCGACGCGTCCTGAAACGATGGCACAATTTGGCGCGGGCGGGCTGGCGATGCGTGGTGCGTTCATCGCAGGTGCGCTCGCGCTGTTTGTTTATGCGCGCGTGCGCCGATTGAACGTGGGCAAACTCGCCGACGCGGCGGCACTTGGTTTGGCATTGGGACAGGCGATTGGTTGGGTGGGCGCGCTCGCACGCGGCGCGAATTATGGCGTGGTGAGCGATGCGCCGTTCGCGCTCGAACTGCCCGATGTGTACGGCTTGGTCGCGCCGCGTTTTCCGTTGCAACATCTTCAAATCGGAATGTTCGCGCTCGTGTTCGTCGTCTTGCTGGTCTTGGCGATGAACAAGCCGCGCGCGGGTACATTGTTTTGGGTGTATGTTGGCGTCACTGCCGCCGCAAATTTTGTGCTCGGCTTTTATCGCGGCGATGAAACACTTTACGTCGGTGTGTTGCGCGTGGACCAAGTCGTAGATTTGATTTTGATGGCGGTTGCAGTAAGCAGTCAGTGGTCAGCGGTCAGCGGTCGTATTTTTAGGGAGCAAAAAACATCTTGGACGCGTTGAGCCGACCTGAATTCATAGATTCTCCGCAAGAGTTTGCCACGTTGTGCGAGACATTAGCCGCGCAAACTATCGTCGCGGTGGACACCGAATCGGACAGTTTGTATTCGTACTTTGAGAAACTTTGCCTTGTCCAATTTTCCACGCGCGCTGCCGATTACATCGTGGATCCGCTCGCGCTCTCCCTCGCGCCGTTAGCATCGTTCTTTGCCGATGCGCGCATCGAAAAAGTTTTTCACGCCGCCGAGTACGACATCCTTTGCCTCAAACGCGAGTATCACTTTGCGTTTGCCAACCTTTTCGATACGATGATCGCCGCGCGGATTTTGGGTTGGAAACACGTCGGCTTGGGAAACATTTTGCACGAACGTTTTGGTGTTACCCTCAACAAGAAAATGCAACGCGCGGATTGGGGACATCGCCCGTTGACTGCCGAGCAATTGGCGTACGCGCGCGCAGACACGCACTATTTGCTTGCGTTGCGCGATGTGCAAATGGCAGAGTTGGAACAGCGCGGGCGTTTGGAAGAAGCGCGCGAAGAGTTCGAGCGACTCACGCGCGTCGAACCGACACCGCGCCGTTTCGATCCCGACGCGTATTGGCACTTGAAAGGCGCGCGTGAACTCGATGCGTCGCGTTTGGGCGCACTGCGCGAACTGTATCGTTGGCGCGATGAACAAGCGCGACGCGAGGATCGTCCGCCGTTCAAAATCCTGTCCGATGCGCTCCTCGTGCAACTGGCGCGCACCCTTCCCGATTCGCCGAGCGCGCTCGCGCGATTGGGTGTTTCGGAAGCGGTGCTACGTCGTTACAGCCACGCGCTCCTCGCAGCGATTGCGCGCGGCGCGGCAACGCAACAAATCGCGCGCCCGCGTCCACGTGGACGCAGCGAAGACCTGCTCGATCCGCAAGCGCGTGCGCGGTTGGAGCGACTCAAAACGTGGCGCAAGCAACGCGCCCAAGCGCGTGGCGTGGACAACGATGTGATTGTTTCCAACGAGGTGTTGTTTGCCATCGCGCGCGCCAATCCGCGTACGCTGGACGCGTTGGCACAGGTGACGGGGTTGGGGGCTTGGAAGTTGCGGACGTATGGCGAGGAGATTTTGCGAGTGCTACACGGCAAAATGTAGGAGGTGATTGAATCGCACCCCAAATAAGTTCTAGACCTCACAGGTCTCGGAGACCTGTGAGGTCTAGATGTATCGCTACATTTTTCTAGCCGCCTCAATCACCGCGCGAATATTTTCCTCCGGTGTGTCCACCAACGTTACACATCCCGCCGCAATGATCAAGCCACGTTCTCCCGCTTGCGCGATAGCATCGCGCGCTTGCGCGATGACTTGCTCGCGTGTGCCATCAGCAAGCACCGCGTACTCGTCAATTCCTCCCACAATCGTCTTGCGAA
>JAOACU010000441.1 GCA_026417715.1 Anaerolineae bacterium
TCAACGCGCTTTTGATTCCGTACCTGCTCGATGCGGTGCGGATGTACGAAAGTGGTTTCGCATCGAAGGAAGACATTGACACTGCCATCAAACTTGGTTTGAACCATCCGATGGGTCCGCTCACGTTGCTCGATTTTGTGGGGCTAGACACGACGCTCTTCATCGCTGATGAAATGTTCCAAGAGACCAAAGACCCACGTTACGCCGCGCCCACGCTCTTGCGCCGAATGGTCACCGCCGGCTATCTGGGACGCAAGAGCGGTAAGGGGTTTTACGAGTACAAGTAATGTAGAATCGAATCGCGTCTTCCAGACCTGTCAGGTCGTCAGAACTTACAGGTCTTTTGCCAATGGGAGGTCAAGATGAGAGCGCAAATCTTGGGCGTGACGATGTTGGCTGTGCTGGCACTAGTGTTGTTAATGATGTCGTCACCCGGGCCAGTATTGGCGGCAGATTGTGTCTCGGCCGGTTCGGGTAATTGGTCATCGGCAAGCACCTGGACGGGGTGTAATAGCGAAATTCCGCAAGACGGCGACAATGTGGCGATAGCGAGCGGTCATATCGTGACTGTGAATATCACCACCAGCCATCTTGCCTCTGTGACGGTGAACGGAACACTGAGATTCGATAATTCTGGTACCGGAAAAACGATGACGATCACGGGTGATCTCACCGTTAATAACGGCGGTGTACTTGGTGTGGCTACCGGTGGGAGTGCCACGACGCACTTGCTTGTGTTGGGTGGGGATTTGACCAACAACGGAACGATCAATTGTCTCCCTAGCACTGGACGCGCGCTAAATTTCATGTTCAATCGGAATGGCAATCAAACCGTGAGTGGTTCTGGCGCAATGACGCGATTCAACAACATCACTCTGGATATGGGAAATAGCCACGCCAATACTTTGGATGTGCTAGCCGTTATCTCGATGACCGTTGATGGTTTGACTTTGAATAATGGAACATTCAAATTATCGAGTGCGTCAACGCTTACGCCGTTTTCGGGTGGTTATACGATTACTTCAACCGCTGGGTATCATCTCAATCATCCCAACGCTGTCTCCGATTGGGGATCAAGTGGATCGTTGAGTGTGCAGGGAGCATTGACGATTACAGCGGGTGCAATGACGGTAGGTTCGGCGGCGGGAAACGAACTGGAAATTCGCGGTCCGAATGCGAGAGTGCAAATCAGCGGGGGCACGCTGAACATTACAGGACGCTGGGTGCAGGTCAGCGGTGGTAATAGCAATGTGACGAATATTGCGGGTGGAGTGGTTAATGTTGCAACGATCGGGCACAGTAACAATTCCGATGCCACTTTTCAAGTGCCCGCTGGGAATAATTTTTCTATGTCCGGTGGCGTAGTAGCAATCAAAAATGCCAATGGTGGTACCGCAGGCGATCTAAGAATCACGAATAGTAATGCTTCAATCACAGGTGGTACATTTGTCATTGGTAATGGCAACGCTACTTCGGGTAACATCAAGATTCAGAGCACGCCGTCACTCCACAACTTGACGATTGATGCTAGTGCCACCACCACGCCTACCCTTGCCGCCGACTTGACTGTCAACGGTACGCTTACACTCAACTCTAACCTAGATACGGTGACTCGCACCCTCACACTCGGTAGCACCTCAACCGTCACCGGCACCGGCGATGTGGTGGGGAGCGTGCGGCGCGCGCATCCATTCAACACCAACACGAACTATCAATTCAACAACGCGCAAACGCTCGTCGCCTTTAACAGTGTCACCAATGGCGCATCGCCCAGTCTCACGATCAACTTGAGCAAGAGCGCGCCCCCTGGTTTGACGACCGCCGTGCCGCGCCTTTACGCGATTACTGCCACGAACATTAGCAACTACAACGCAACCTTGCAACTAGGTTACCAAGACACAGAGACCAGCGGGATGACCGAAGCCAACTTGCGCGCGTGGCGGCACAACGGAACGCGCTGGGTTTTGCAACCTGGTAGTGTAGACACCACCAACAACTACGTTTCCGCCACAAACGTCACCGCGTTTTCCGATTGGGCAATCACGGACAATGGCGCGCCAACCGCTGTGATGCTCTCCACGTTCGATGCACGCACGGACGCACCGAACGCGCTGCCGCTCGTTACGCTGGGCGCGCTCGCCGTGATAGTGTTGGGCGCAAGCGTGTGGCGGCGGCGTAGATGATGAATGACGAAGGACGAAGAACGAAAGACAAAGCCAAATCTGCAATCTGCAA
>JAOACU010000442.1 GCA_026417715.1 Anaerolineae bacterium
ACATCCCAACACGTATCCACTTGCGCGTAATAATTGTGAGTTCCTGTTGTTGTGACGTAACATTTGAATTCCAAGTCTACCGATTGTCCAGCGGCTAGGTTGCGCAACTCGATATACTGTAGTCCTGGTTTCTGGACTCCGCTAATGTCCATACAGTTTCCAGAAGGGTAAGGTACACTGGGTGGCGGGCTGGGATCAATATACACATCCACCCATACATAGTGGCTGATTCCCGACGGCACCGCTCGCGGTACGATCAAGCGCGAGCCACTGCCAGGTTGTGGACGCGTGGGGGCTGTGCGTAACGTAGGTGGCAGCGCCAGGGAACTGCTGGTTGTATTAAAGTTCTGGGTGCCGATGTTACTTACGCGCACGACAATCGTTTGCGTCGTAGGTGTTGAATTCTGAGGTGGTGTTCCAATCCCAGTGATGGTGAAATCAATGTTAGTGGGTGTTGGCGGAGGATAGTAGCGCACCTCAAACGCGTTCAAGATGGGCGAGTAACTGTTGTTTTCGGTCGTATAGATCGCGCGATACTGGATCAAACTCATCGGGCGGTCAGTATCGGTAATGTGGAATGTCTTGGTGATACCAGCGGTGGGCGTGCCCGTGTCCATATTCCCCAACGTGGTCCAGGGTTTTGCCAAGAGTGCTGCCAGATCGTTCGCCGCGCGATACTGCATCGTCAATGTCATTCCCGTTGTTTGTGTTAGCGTTGCGTTGACGTTGATCTCGGTGATGGCGCGATTCGTCGCGCGGTTGATCACGCGCGATTCGTATTTGCCGCGCGGCGCAAAGGTCGAGCCGACACCAGAGGTCGAGCCGTGAAAGACCGTGTTCTTGGGTTCTGTACCTCCCCCGCTAGCGGGACCGTAACCACCAATCACATAGACCTGGCCAATACGACTAATCACCGACGCGTGATACTTGCGTCCTTCCGCAAGAGGATTCGTTGTGATCCAAGGGAAGGCGAGTTGTCCTACATAGCCGGGTCGCGAGTCAATCAAGCCAGAGAGCACCGTGTTGGTGATGGAAGCCGCGCCACTACCACCTTGATCACCGCCAATCGTGTAGAGAACACCTGCGGCTTGGAGACTCGTGTGACCATAGCGCGGAGCAGGCAAAGCCGATTGGACGTTCGTAGTGAAAGAACCGAGTGAACCATCGGAATTAAATTGGGCGTAATCTACTTGGGCTTGTCCTACCGAGTCGTATTTCTGTTTTAGCCCTCCAATCAGGTAGAGCCAGTCGCCATGTTCTTCACTGTTCCAGATGGCGATACCAAAGGCACCGCGCGTTATCGGTGAATTTGTATCGGCGATCCACGCGCCCAGTGTGCCATTGCTCTGAATCGGCGCGCGATAAATTTCCGCAACTGGGTTGCCATATTCATTTGCGCCCCCAACCACATACAAATAGCCATTGCGAACAAAGGCTTGGTGCCAATACAATGGATCTCCTGGCGCAGGGCTAGGAGGCAACTCGGCGCGATTCCACGCGCCAGTCGGGAGCACGCCAGCCGCATTGAGGGGTTTGAAGAGAATCGTGCTGGTGGCTACGCCGCCACTAGTGAGGCCACCCAAAACGTAGAGAAATCCGCCACTTGCCGTTGGCGAGATGACGGCTTGTGTAGATGCCAATGGAATATCGAGGGGCGAATGTGTGGCAGTACGCCAGCCCGGCGCTTCGATGTTACCATTCGCGGCAATCGTCGCTGTAAAAATCTCCGTGCGCGGATTGACGAGATTATCCACACCACCAATCGCGTAGATCGTCTCACGCCCTTGCGCATCACGATACAGAGCCGCCGCAAGTTCTGCACGCGCAGCAGGTAAGGTATACGGGTCTTGCGTCCAAGGCGAGGTCAGGCCAATGGGAATCAGTTGTACTTCACCATCGCCAATGTTACGAATGCCGGTAAAATAGAATGTTCCCTTGGCAAAGTCGTTAACCGTCGTCTCAGTAATTGAGCAAAAGAGGTTGTTACACACTTCGTCGGCGGCGGTCAACGGAAGTGGTTGCAAAGAGACGCTGAGTAACGTGACGAGTAAAAGCAAACTCGCCATTATGACAAATAGTCTATATCGCTGGGTTGACATAGGGGCTATACCTTTAGAGAATAAAATTTGTAGCAAGTGATCGAACGATATTCTTGGGAGGGATATTAGGGTTCGCTTATGGGCAGAAAGCGGTAAATGGCTTCTTAGACCTTACAGGTCTCTGAGACCTGTG
>JAOACU010000443.1 GCA_026417715.1 Anaerolineae bacterium
GTGTAATACTGATGGAAAATTTTGCAAGACGATTCCGATACGTGGATGTAAATATGTTCAAACATAACCTCGCCACAAAATTGAAAACTCTGCTCCACCTATCCGCCATCGTGCTAATTGCTGAGTTAATGATGTGGGGACTGTTCGCTCACGCGCCTCCATCAGAGGCAGGACACGAAAGTGTGTCCGTTGGAGCGTACGCGCGTGTTCCATCAATTCCCTTCTCGCGCGCAAACACATCAGAGCAAGACTGGCCCCAAATCGGTCGCGATGCGCAACGAAGTAACTATACCCCGCTGCAAGTCAATCCACCCTATTGCTACATCTGGAAGTGGTACGAAGTTCCCTTTGCCTCGCGTGCTCAACCCGTTGTGGTGGCAGGCAGATTATTCATCGGCGGAATGGATGGCGTCCTCTATGCGCGGAATGCCAGCACAGGTGCTTCACTGTGGACGTTTGCTGGCGATGCCAGCCCCATTCGTCACTCACCAGCGGTGATGAACGACACCGTTGTATTCAGCACGCACGAGGGCAACACCTTCGCGTTGAACGCAACGAATGGCGCGCTCCGCTGGCAACGTTTCACAGGACGCAGTGCCACAGCACCGTTGATAGATGCGGCGCGTGGACACGTCATCGTCGCTTCCACCGATGGTCGCTTGATCGCGCTACGCTTGACCGATGGTACGATCGTGTGGCAACACCAGTCCGACGCACCGATTCTGACCACACCCGCACTCAGTCGCGATGGAATGTTGATTTTCTCTGGTAACGAAGCAATCTATGCCTTTGCCGTTCGCGCCGATACAGGCGCGCTCGTCTGGAAAACGCGCTTGACGGGTCAAAGTCTCGGCGAACGTTATCCTGTCGTATTGAGCGATACGGTCATCTATCGTTCGCAACCCTTGTACAGCGTATGGCAGTTATTGGAAGAAGGCGATAACACGCTGAATCAGGCGGGCGCCGTAAACACCAATTGGGACGTGGATTGGAACGCGGTTCGACCACATATCGTAAATTATCTCTCCACACAGCCGCACAAGCAAACGTTCTTTGTGCTCGATACGCAAACAGGTGCCTCACGTGGCGTCGCTCCGATCCTGTACACCTTTGGTGATAACGATATTCCCAATACACCCGTCGTGCGCGCCGGCGCAACCTATACGGCATACGTGACATATCGCGCGCGGCAAGGCATCCAGACGACCAGCCCGTACGCCGTCCACGTTGGGTCGCAATACGATGCTGAACTGGGATTGATGAACGTACAAGACCTCAACACGATTGTTGGTCTGCGCACTCGCGACTATCCCGCTTCGACCTTCAACGGCGAGTTTCGGCTGACCTCCGACGAACCCGCGATGATGACGATGGGCGGCAACATTTTGTTGGTTCACAACTGGGAACGACTAGGCGGCATCAGTCTGACAACACCAATCAGCGGTGCCTTGATCCACGTTGGCAACGTATCGAATGTCTGGCCCGAGTGTGGCGGAGGACCGGGATCGGGTTGCGGTCCCGCGGGCGACAATCCGTTCTTTCCACTCAGCGGTAATCCATCGGATCCCGCGTATCCTTTTCCATCGCCGCGTGTCGGTGAAGGCGCGGTAATGGCAGGCGCAGTAATCGCCAACAATATGATTTACTGGCGCGTGATCGAAGGTGGACTGGCGGGTATTGGTACGCGCACAGGCACCACTTGTCCGCCACCACTCGTGTACACCCAAACTCTTCCGCCACCACCTCCGCCATCGCCACCCGTCGTTTCCACCACGCGCGCGCTCACCGACTATGTCACACTCGACTTGACGACGCCTGTCAGTCACCCTCCCGCCGATCTGGTGCAACGACTGCGTAACGAGATACGCGACTTGGTCAATGCGGGATCGTATCTAATGCCGTATTATTTGCAACGTGGGATGACCAACTCGGCGATGTGGCCCCACAATTCGACGGTCAGTGGAGAGCCACCTGCTATCACCTATCGAGGTGGTGGGAACGCGGTCTGGCACGATTCGGGCGAATTGCTCCTGACGCTAGCAATGGCGTACCCATATCTCGATTCGACTCTGCAGGTCAGTGTGACGCAGTACGTAGCGAACTGGATCGTCCAATATCCACCTTGGCAAAATATGCCTTGGGGTGGTGCGTGGATGAACAACAGCGCGCCACGCGAGTTGTATCCGGTGCCCGCCGACATTCGCCAAAATTTGAACAACTGGCC
>JAOACU010000444.1 GCA_026417715.1 Anaerolineae bacterium
ACACGCACGTGCGATTCTACCAATTCTTGAATACGATCTCGGATACGATTCACGCTCAATCGTAGGTATACTTCTTGATTGTATCCTTCGACCTCCAAACTCTTGAATGGAAATTCAATTGTGATGCCTCGTTCCGAACCACGATCATAAAATTGGCCCCGCATCACAATCAAGCCAAGCAGGTATGCCACGTCTTCGTCTAGATAGTTTTCCGTAATCATCTAGCCGTCCTCTTTGATAGAGCAAGTCACGGTTTTTGGAAGATGAGAATGTACTCGTGCGCTTTGTTGATACGGAACACGTGCGGATAACCTAGCGGGCGCATATTGTTGTACTCGTGACGCCGATCCCAAATAATCAAGTCGTCGAAAATAAAACCGAGTTCTGCCATCTTACGCGCCAAATCGGAGTGAAATGGATAGAATCTGTCTTTCTTGCGCAAATCCATTACAACAACGATGCAGTATTTGCGTGGTTTGAGCGCAATAAACACTTGGCGAAACACATCGGCTAGCGCGTCGAGAAACTGATCATAGTCGCTAATTTTTCCCAAATCGGGTTGGGCGTCTCCGTAATGCCGAATCTCTTTATAGTCCGCCGTGCGTTTTTGTAGTAACACATCCCAATACGGCGGTGATGTGATAACCAAATCAACTGAATTGGGCGCGATGTATTTGAGCAAATTACGTGCATCGTCGCAGTAGATTTTGCTTGCGCGTGCTGGCGCGCTGAACAAGGCACGTTGTCCTAAACGTCTTTCGGCTATCGCGACAAAATCGGGTGATAATTCGATTCCGATTCCTGTTTTGTTCAAACGGTCTGCCGCAATGACTGTCGTGCCGACTCCAACAAACGGATCCAAAATGACCGAATCGTCCGACGTGGTAAAACATTCGATCAATCGTTGGGCAAGTTGGAGTGGAAACATTGCGGGATGTTTCAACTCCATCTCTTCCTTCGATTTTTTGATGTCGCTCCAAATACTGATCGAGTACTTGGTCCACGTCTTGCCGTCAAGTTCATTCGCGCGACGTTCGCGGCGTTTAGTCACAACGTTCGTCGGTTGAACGGTGGGTGTTACAAGTAATTCCGCTTTGGCTTCTTTTGCCCGTTTCAAAGTGCCTCCTAACCTCTCACGTCTCGCTCCTCACGCTTCACGTCTCACGCCTCACGTCTCACGCTTCACGCCTCACGTTTCCCACAAAACCGCGTCACCACCTCGTACAAAACGCGCGTACCAAATTCCAAGTTCGCCACACTAACGCGCTCGTTGTGATTGTGCGCGAGACCGGTCATTTCGGGTCCTTCGTAGCGCATTGGGATAAAGCCCAAGACCTTGGTGCCAAGTTGCGTAACACTCTTGGCATCGGTGCCACCAGTGATCAGACCAGGCACCAGACGCGCGCCGGGTTCATACTCTTCGACGACTTGGCGAATCGTCTCGAAGAGCGGTGAATGCGGATCAGATTCGAGTGCGGGTGAAAATGGCTCGAATTCGCTTTGCACAGCGTTGCCGATGACCGCGCGCAATTCTTGTTCCAACGCTTCGCGCGTCGTACCGGGCAAGGTGCGACAATCCACCTGACACTCGGCTTCGCCGGGGATGACGTTGATTTTCGTACCCGCGCGCAGAATCGTGGGGACGGCGGTGTTGTGGAGTGATGCGTAGAGGCGACGCTTTTGCGGCGCGGCAAGCGGCAGCGCGTCGAGTGCGCGCGCGTGTTGCATCGGATCGAGCAAGCCGAGCAAGTGGTCACGTAGTTCGCCGTCCACTGCGCGCGCCATCGCTTCGATGCTTGCGCGCGCGGAGGCACACACGCGCAACGGAAGCGGCGTTTCGATGAGGTTGACGACGGCGCGCGCGAGCGGCAAGAGCGCGTTGTTCTTGTTCGGTTGTGAGGCGTGACCGGGTTCGCCATACGTGCGCATCGTAAAACGCGCCGTACCTTTTTCAGCAGTAGAGCAAAAGTAAAAGACTCGGTTACCTAAGACCATACTCGTCGGTCCGCCTTCGTTGATGGCGTACTCGGCGCGAATCAAATCGGGATGATGTTGCACCATCCATGCCGCACCCCATTGCCCGCCGGTTTCTTCGTCGGCATTGGCCATAAAAATCAGATCGCGCTTGAGTGGTAGGTTGGCGCGCTGGATGAGCAAGAACGTGACCAGTTCCATCGCAACCATTTGCTTCATATCGGTTGCGCCGCGCCCCCAAACAATGC
>JAOACU010000445.1 GCA_026417715.1 Anaerolineae bacterium
GGCAGAGCGTATGGTGCAAAGTTGGACCACCGCACCGCACTTTTATTTGATGCGCGAGGTGAACGCCTCACGACTCGTCGTATGGCGCGAACGCGTCAATCAGCGCGCTGCAGAAAAAATCACGTTCACCGATTTGCTGGTCAAAATCATCGCCACCGCGCTACGCCAACATCCGCGCGCCAACGCGTCCTGGCGCGAGGGCGCGCTTGTGTTGAACAGCGATATCAACATCGGCATCGCTGTTGCGATTGAAGAGGGTCTGGTAGTGCCAGTGATTCATCGCGCGGACACACTCACACTCGCGCAAATCGCTGCGCGACGCGCGGAGGTGGTGGCGCGCGCCCAAGCCGGCAAATTGCGCTTGGAGGATGTGCAAGGTGGCACATTCACGTTGAGCAACTTGGGAATGTATGGCGTGGATGCGTTCAACGCGATTGTGAATCCACCGCAAGGCACGATTCTAGCCGTCGGGCGCATTGCCGAGCGCGTGGTCGCCGTGAAAGGTCAACCCACCGTTCAACCGATGATGACGTTGACGCTCTCGTGCGATCATCGTGTTGTGGATGGCGCGCGTGGCGCGCAATTTTTGGGGATGGTCGCGGAGTTGATTGAAGAACCGTTGGGATTGTTGGAGTTGAATCCGATTTGATTTATTCTGCGCAATCGGGTATAATTTTAGCGAGACCCTCTACTACCCCGCTTTGATTTTCCCCTACTTTAAACAAGGAGGTGATGGACGGCTAAGAATGGCTTGCCTCCAAAAACTGAATGTCACTGACAAGTGACGAGATTTCGTGACGAAGCGAAAAATAAAGGAAGGAGGAAGAAAAACAATGTTCAAGATTTCTCCCATTTTGTGGATCGCCTTGCTCTTTGCGGTGACCCTCGTGGCGTGTGCGCCCGCGCCTACCCCTGCTCCCACTGCCGCCCCCCCTACTGCCGCGCCCAAACCGACCGAAGCCGCTAAACCCACAGCGGCACCTCAGCCCACAACAGCAGCAGCCCCAACCACTGCGCCCATTGCCAAAGAACCCAAGAGACTCTTGCTTGGCTTTACCGCCTCACAAACTGGCGCGCAACAAGTTGCCTCCAAGAAGCAAATCGAAGGGTTGCAACTGTGGCTGGATGACGTGAAAAAAGCCGGCGGCATCAAACTGAAAGACGGCACGGTCTATATGCCCGAAATCAAGTTCTATGACGATGAAAGTAAGACCGACCGTGTCCAAACACTCTACACCAAACTCATCAACGAAGACAAAGCCGATTTTCTCCTCAGCCCCTACAGTAGCACACTCGTCAAAGCCGCCGCTGTGGTTTCCGAACAAAACGGCAAAGTGATGATCACGGCTGGCGCGGCGGACGATGCGACGATGGAACAAGGTTTTAAGAAAACGTTCCAACTCTACACCCCCGCTAGTCGCTACCTCACTGGCGCGGCAGACGCGCTGAAGAAACACATTCCGACAGCGAAAAAAGTCGCCATCGTGTACGAGAAAGACTCGTTCTCGACCTCAGTAGCGAACGCGCTGCAGCCGTATGCCAAGAGCATCGGGTTCGATGTAGTGTTGTTTGAAGGATACGATACTGGCACCACCGACTTTTCACCGTTCATCAACAAAATCATGGCAACCAATCCCGATGCGATTCTTGGTGGCGGTCACTTTGCGGATGGCACTACCTTCGCCAAGCAACTGTACGAAAAGAAAGTGCCGGTGCCATTCGTCGCCTTGCTGGTTGCGCCACCCGAACCGACGTTCAAGGACATCGGCGATGCCGCGCTGGCGATCATCGGTCCAAGTCAGTGGGAACCACAAGTGACCTACAGCCCCGAATCGGCTAAAGCCGCGAACTTGCCGTACTATGGTCCCACCAACAAGGCATTCATTGACGCCTACAAAGCCAAGTACAATGCCGATCCATCGTATCACTCCGCTGGCGGTTACGCGCAGGGCTTGATTCTGCAAAAAGCCATCGAGGACGCCGACAGCGTTGACCCGGACAAGATCGTTGCCGCGCTCGACAAGATGCACCTGATGACCTTCTACGGTGTCATCAAGTTCAGCACCGATCCCAAGACACACGGCAAGCAGGTCGCGCACGAGATGGTGTATATGCAGTGGCAAAAAGATTCGGCGGGCAAACTCATCACCCAAATCGTCTGGCCCCCCGAAGCCAAATCGGCAGCCCTGATTCTGCGTAAATAATCGAAGAGTCTAATGG
>JAOACU010000446.1 GCA_026417715.1 Anaerolineae bacterium
CTCCCCTAACCTCGAACCTGCAACCTGAAACTTGAAACTATGACGATTCAAGACGCCATCCAAAACTTTTTACGCGACCGCGCGATCGGACAATCTGCGCAAACGATTGAGACGTACGCACAAGGAATGCGCCGCTTTGCCGAGTATCTCGATTCGATACACCACTCCCCTACTCGCGCGGCGTCCACGCTCAAAGTGGATCACGCGCTCGGTTGCGCGCGCTGGTTGAGCGAGGAGCGCGGCATTGCCAAAGCGACGCTCCGCACGTATCTGAGCGCGCTCTCACGATTCTACGCCTACCTACTGCGCGAGCGCGTCGTCAATCTTTCGGCGGCGGACATCGAGCGAATGCGCGAGGCGTTTCGGCAGTATCGCAAAGGTGGCGCGCGCCCTCTGCCCAAGTTGCCGCCCGAAGACGCGATTCGCGCGCTCATCGCCGCCGCGCGCGCCGTCAAGCCGAGCACACGCGCGCGCATCGAACTCGCGCGCTTGCGCAATATCGCAATGCTGGAAGCGTTGCGCGCGTCAGGAATGCGCGTGGGCGAACTCGTTACACTCAAGCGCGACGATTTAGACTATCGCCAGCGCGCCGCGCGTGTCACTGGCAAAGGCGGCAAACAACGCATCGTGTACTTTGACGAGACGGCGTGGAATGCGATTCAAGAGTATCTGCGCGCGCGCAACGATGGTGCGCGCGGGCGAGCGCTCTATCAACTACCCGTGTTCGCGCGGCACGATCGGCGCGCTAGCACAAATGTTCTGCCGATGACTACCGACGGTGTGCGTCTGGTGTTTCGCCAACTCGCGCGCGCGGCAGGCATCGAAATCGTGATGACGCCGCACTCGTTGCGCCACGCGTTCGCGACCAAAGTGCTTGAAGCCACAGGCGATCTCGCAGTGGTGCAAGATTTGTTGGGACACGCCTCGCCCGAAACAACGCGCGTGTACGCCAAAGTGTCGTCCAAGCGAATGCGTGAGGCACATCGCGCCGCGTTTGGAAGTTGAGGTTTCGGGTTTAGAGGTTTCAGGTTTATCGGTTGCAGGTTGCAAGTTTAACTTGAAACCTGAAACCTGAAACTTGCAACTGCCATTGACCAATCGTGCCGTATCGAGTACAATGCAGACGAAGGACGGAAGACAAAGGAAGAAGGAGAGAAAACGATATGCGGACTGTGCTCAAAATCATCATCGCGTTTTTGTTGACAGTGCTGGTGTTGTTCATCGCGTTTGCGGCGGGCTTTGCGGTCAACTACTATCAGGTGCAAACGACACCCAAGACCGAAGTCCCGCAACGATTCAGTCTGTTTTGGGAATCGTGGCGCATCATCCAAAATGAATTTTACGGCACGATCCCCGACAAGCCGACCCTCACACGCGGCGCGATTCGCGGAATGTTGCAATCGCTCGGCGATCCGCACACCGTGTTGGTGGATCCAGCGCCTGCCAAGCAAGAGCAAGAAAATCTCAAAGGCGAAACCGGCGATGTGGGCTTGAATCTCGATGTGCGCGATCACGTGCTCACGATCATCGCGCCGATTCCCGGTTCACCTGCCGATAAAGCCGGCTTGCGCGCGGGCGATTTGATTCTGCGCATTGACGGCAAACTGTTGCCATTCGACGTCACCGTACAAGATGCACAAAATCAATTGCGCGGACCGATTGGGAGCAAGGTCAAGTTGACCGTGCGACGCATCGGCGAAGAAAAACCGTTCGAGGTGGAACTGACGCGCGAAAAGTATCCGCTACCCACCGTCGAGTCGAAGGTATTGCCCGGCACGACGTTCGGCTACATCAAAATCACGATGGAAACTGCCGAGACGGCGAACGAATTCGTACGCGCGCTCGATGCGTTGCGCGCGCAAAAAATTACCGGCTTGGTGCTCGATTTGCGTAACAACCCCGGCGGTTTGTTCCCCGACCCCGTGTTGGAAATCACCGGGCACTTTGTGCCTAACAACGTGGTGTTGTACGAAAAATATCGCGATGGAACAGAAAAAGCGTACAATGCGCGCGGCGGCAACAAGGCGGCGGGTCTGCCTGTGGTCGTGCTCGTCAACGGCGGCACTGCGAGTGCGGCGGAAATCATCGCGGGCGCGTTGAAAGATTACAAGCGCGCGGTGCTCATCGGCGAGCCGACGTACGGCAAAGGATCGGTGCAAGTGATTCGCAACTTGAGCGACGGATCGTCATTGCACATCACAGTTGCCACCTGGTAC
>JAOACU010000447.1 GCA_026417715.1 Anaerolineae bacterium
CGCTATACAGATGCCAACGCCGATGTGACGCTCGCGCCGTTTCTCGAAGAGGTCACCCTCATCGCCGAGGTGGATACGATGCGCGAGGATGTCAACGCGCCGACGCTGATGACGCTTCACACCGCCAAAGGGTTGGAGTTTCGCGTGGTGTTCATCGTTGGCTTGGAAGAGGGTTTGCTGCCGCACTCACGTTCGATGGACAACCCCGAGCAAATGGAGGAAGAGCGACGCTTGTGCTATGTGGGTATCACGCGCGCCAAAGAGCGCGTGTATCTGTTGCACGCGTTTCAGCGCGCGCGGTATGGCGCGGCAGAACCCGGCGTGCCGTCGCGCTATCTCAACGACATTCCCCACGCGCTTGTCGAACACGTCAAACCCTCCAAAACAACTCAACGTGTCGCTGCGCGCACGTGGAGTGATTTGGATTTAGAAGATGACGAAGAAGATACACCACCGCGCGCGCGTACCACATCGAAAACGCGTGCATCGAAATTCCGCGCGGGCGACAAAGTGCATCACGCGAAATTCGGGGAAGGCATCGTTGTATCGAGTCGAATGATTGGGGACGATGAAGAAGTTCACGTTGCGTTTGCGCGTCAGGGCATCAAACGCTTGAGCGCGCGGCTAGCCGATTTGAAGAAAAGATAACTTATGCCACAGGGGACACAGGGAACACAGAGAAAAATGCTCATCGGTAGAAAACGGTAAAGGGCTTGTTCAGACCTCACAGGTCTTCGAGACCTGAGGTCTAGAAACCTATTTCTCCCCAAGAGCGAAGAAAAAACTCTGTGCTCCCTGTGTTCTCTCTGTGGCTAAAACTGGGGTAGTTAAAAAGATGGATAAAATTCTCGGTATCGAAACATCGTGCGATGAAACCGCCGCCGCTGTCATTGAGAACGGCAACAAAATTCTCTCCAGCGTGGTTGCCTCCCAAGTGGCGATTCACGCGCAGTATGGTGGCGTCTTTCCAGAAATCGCCTCGCGCGAGCATGTCTTGAAAATCGTGCCAGTGATTCACGCGGCGATGCAACAAGCCAACGTCACTTGGCAAGACCTTGCGGCAATTGCCGTGACCTATGGACCAGGACTCGCGGGTTCTCTGCTCGTTGGCGTGAACACCGCCAAGGCACTCGCGTTCGCGCATAATCTTCCACTCATTGGTGTCAATCATCTTGAGGGTCATTTGTACTCCAACTGGCTCGAACCATCGTCGGCAGAGAAAGAGTTTCCGCTAATCGTGCTGATCGTTTCGGGGGGACACTCGGAGTTGGTGCTGATGCGCGATCACGGGGACTATGAACTGTTGGGGCACACGTTGGATGACGCCGCTGGTGAGGCGTTCGACAAGGTGGCGCGTCTTTTGGGTCTGGGTTATCCCGGTGGTCCGGCGATTCAGCGCGCGGCGGAACGCGGTAACCCGCAAGCATTCAAACTCCCGCGCGCGTGGTTGCGCGGCACGTACGATTTTTCGTTCAGTGGTCTCAAGACCGCCGTGCTTCACTTGGTTCAAAGTTTCGATGGCAAGAAACCTCTGCCCGTTGCCGACATCGCGGCTAGTTTTCAATTCGCCGTTGCCGATGTGCTGGTCGAAAAGACGTGCCAAGCGGCAACAGAATATCACGCCAAAGGTATCTTGCTGGCGGGAGGCGTCGCGGCAAATACGCAACTACGTCAATTGATGGTCGCGCGTGCGCCGGTGCCAGTGTCGTTACCGCCACTGGCGCTGTGCCTCGATAACGCGGCGATGATCGCCGCCGCCGGATTCCGACGTTGGCAACGCGGCGAGCGGAGTGACTTGAATTTGGACGTAATGCCGGCACTGCGGTTAAAGTGATGCGCGCGTTTGACGCGCCCTATCGCCGCGCGTATGATTCGGGTGTGAGTTAGCGGGACGTTGGGTCAATTGGTTCGCACTTTCGCGCGCGTCCGAGTGCTTTTTCGTTTGGGAGCGCGAAAGAAACGCGAAAGGGCGCGAAAGGACGCGAAAGAAGTGCGAAAGCGGTAACGTTGAAGATCAAGACGGGTGCGGATAATCGCGTGTGAGCGATGCTGACGCGTTTTAGCGTGACCAGCAACCTTCCGTGCTTTGCATCATTCGTCCGCGACTCATCTGCCAGAAAAGGGTGTGGATACGCGGTATGTGCAAGAGTTGTTGGAGCGGGGAATATGGACACGTCATCGGTAGCGCGGATACTCGCACCCGCAGTGCAGTTATC
>JAOACU010000448.1 GCA_026417715.1 Anaerolineae bacterium
ATGTCTGGTAGTTTCCAACAGCAATTGCGAGCTTTACATTATCATAAATTTTACTTTCTATACCACCTTTGAATTCACCCAGAGCGATATACGACTTGGCTGATCTGTACTCCGTTGCCTGTAATTCATCGGGGGCAAGATTGAACAAGCACATATCCACGTTGTTCCCGATCAGAGGCACAGTTAAATTGTAAATCAAGGTACGTGGTTTGCCTTTGTTTTTCCAACTCAATCCACGCAAAGACAACTCGATTTCCGAGTCATCGTTCGTCATATCCGCCCATTGCTTTGTCTTTGCGTGTTGCCATCTGTAACCAGTGCCAGCAATCATCAGCGTTGAAATAATCGCGCGAGTGAGTTTTCTTTGCGCCAAGACACCACCAATATTTCGCATCGAACCGCCGAGCGCATCACCACGCGTCAACAGAAATCTGAACACCAACTCTTCGACAAACTTTTCTCCTGCTGGTTCGAGAAAGTTCTTGATGAGATTGTTGATGGCTTGTGTTTTGTCTTCGGGTTGTAGATGAACCAGCGCTTTGTCCGATAATCCTGCCGCTGTCAGTAGCCCTGCTTCTATTCCTTCAGTGATCAACAAATCGGCGGGAGTTCTAGCCCTTGAGGCGGCTTTTTGCAGTGCTCTTGCTTCTTCAACATAAGGCGTCGAGCGACGATTCTTTTCGAGTGCCAGAGCGACAAAACCAGCACGCGTGGCTTCGTAACTCGTGACCAGATCATCACTGGAGCGAAGATGATTTCGGTATGGCCGTGAAGGCATTACGACTTTCTCCAAACATAAATACACTTGCGTAACGATTCGCGTCCGTGTTCTCCCATTTGTTGACTACTGTTGCCTTTGTCGTTGGGTAGAACAAGGATACGTTCAATACAAAAGCCGAGTTTCTCTGCAATATCCGAGAGAATCATATCCACAGAAATACTTGCTCCAGCATAGCGAACATTATCATTCACCATAAACAACGGCGCGTTCGGTTTTAGGACACGTGCACACTCTGCAATCACGCAAGCCATCTCGTAAAAATAGCCCCTGACCATTCTGGGGATACCATTGTTGTTCAAAGTCCCTTGGGCTTTTTGCTCCTCCAGATAATTCAGAATCGCTTGCAATAGTTCTTGCTCGTCAGCCGCCGCGAGTGCCGTTGTCCATCGTGGGTTGATGCTCAGCAAGTCTTTGGCACGATTCTCTACCGTGCAACTCAACATCTCTTGCCGAAGTTTCACTAATCCTTGTTCGTTGACACCCAACAACGCAAGTTCCAGCGCATACGTGCGCGTATAATCGTAACGATTGCAGTACGGCGGGGAAGTCATAATGGCATCGTAGATGCTATCGGCTAATTGGGGGAGTATTTGAAGACACGAGCCTTCGTACAAACGGATTCGACCTTGCAATCTTTCTGTACGGAATAAACTGGTTGTGTGAATCGGCGATGCGTCTTCCAAAATCTCGTTTATCTTTTCGCGAATGGCTTGCTCGAACTCTGGAATTTCACCTTTGTTAAAAATCTTCTTGCCGTGTGTACGTCCAGAGCGATAGTCCCATCGAAGGTATTGGCCATCTTTGCGGGTAAAACTGACGGACTCGAGCACACAAAGCAGTGCCAAGCGCAGGACAGATTGCACGCGGCGGTTCTCTTGTTGGCACGCGCCTAGATATTTCTCAATCGCTTGTTTGGTGTTTTCGGGATAAGCCCCTTGCGTGATGCGTAACTCTGGCAAGGGAATGGATGTTTCTGAATGCTCCCAAACTTTTCGCGTTGCCCATTCGCGCAGTCGCGCGAAATCTTCGGGGGTAAACTCGGCATCGAGAATTTGTTTGGCTGTAATAATTTCGTGACCAATGGGTAACAGTTCGATACCCTCTGCGTCTATGCCCATTCCACTTGCCACAAACAAAGTCGTTCCACTACCCGCAAAAGGGTCTAGAATTCTACCAGTGGTAATGTTGTACTTGTGAAACAAATACTCGACCAAAGAAGCCGAGAATGCTTCCTTGAACTTGTACCAACGATAAACGGGTCTGGTTTTGTTGGCTTGGAAACTAACTAGAGGACGGGCAAGTGCGGGTTGAACAAGAAATTTGTTTTTGAATCGTTGGACGAGCCGTTTATCGAGAAAGTCTATTTCACTCAAAGCCGTATTCTGCTTGTTTGAAGTTTCACAAACCTTGATAGGATTTAACATA
>JAOACU010000449.1 GCA_026417715.1 Anaerolineae bacterium
AAGTGCTTTGAGAGATTCTTCGGCGCACAAGGCGCGCCTCAGAATGACACTCTCAGCATTACTTTTTGATCACTACCATCGTGAGAAAGAACGTGCGGCGCGCCAACCGATCAGTCGGCGCGCCGCACAACGTGTTGAGGATGCGTCCGCGCGGTATCATCGAAAATATTTGAGAATGCTATCGTGCAAATAGCCGTTGCTAGCAACGTACGCCTTCGAGTGCACCGTCCACGCTGTGCCACTCGGTGTGGTGATTTTGCCACCGGCTTCTTCGATGATGAGCGCGGCGGCGGCAACATCCCAAGGTGCAAGAGACAAATGCAAATAGCCGTCCAGGCGTCCTGCCGCCACTTGACACAACGAGAGTGCCGCGCTTCCCAGCGCGCGTCCCGTCATCGTGCGTTGCAGAATGCGCGCAAAGACTTGCGCCGCGCGCTGGCGCGCGCGTGGCGCACGCGCCCATTCTGCACCAAAGACGGCTTCGTCGAGTGAACGCACGGCGCTGACGTGAATCGGTTTGCCATTCAAGCGCGCGCCGCGTCCACGTTCGGCAGAGTAGAGTTCGTCGGCGACGGGATCATACACCACACCGATTTGCACGTGACCCGCACGATACAGAGCAATCGAAGTGCAAAAGATGTTCAGTCCACGCGCGTAATTCGTCGTGCCATCCAGCGGATCAATGATCCAGAGTGCGAGATCGTTCGATGTATTGGCTTGCGCCCACAAGCGTTGATGTTCTTGCGCGTCGCCTTCTTCCGAGATGAATTGATCGTTAGGGAAACGCGCGTGAATCGTTTGCTGGATGATACGCTCGGCGGCATAATCCGCATCCGTGACAATGTCGCGTTTGCCTTTGTAACGGATATCGCGCGCGTCACGCAGTTTTGCCAACAAGATTTTGCCTGCCGCACGCGCGGCACGTTGAGCGATGAAAAGACGTTGGGACACGGTATTTGGGTTACCCTTTCAATCCTAATTTTGCTCGAACAAAGCGGCGTACGCTCTTCATTGCCGCGAACGCCGCGCGCGCTTCGCTTTCTGATACCGATGTGCCAGGGTAACGTACCGCTGGCGAGCATGGTTCAAGGTCGGCAATGGCGTTAGCCAAAAGACGAAATTCTGAATCCACGCGCACAGTGTATTCAACATCAAGTCGTGACGACGTTCAAAATCAATACGATGGCGCGTCAAGAACGCCTTGAGATATTTCTCGACGCATTGTTGAGAAGCCCAACACAAGTTGTCAGCCAAGATTTTTTTGCGCTGGCGCGCGAGCAGTCGTGCGTTTTCGTAATCGCCTTCGGCTTTGCGAATCCATTCGTTGACGTTTTCCCCGTTCATACAGCACTCTCCCTTGTGTCAGAATCTTCTGAAAAAAGGGATCCTGAATCTTCAGACGATACGCAATCTCGGCAGGCGTTTTTACCAGAATGTCGAGCGCGAACAAACGTTGAGGAAACAAATTAGAGATTTGTTTGTGCCGCGCGAACACGCTCTTGCGCGAATTCATCACCACCAGTAAATCCACGTCGCTATCAGACTGAGGTACGCCATAGGCATACGAACCAAAGAGGATAATTTTTTCGGGGCGACACGCGGTCACGATCCGTTGGGTGATGTATTGCAACAAGTCTTCCGTGATTGGAGTATATAGCGCGTTGTCGGGTAGTTGTTGTTGCGTCATTTACCCTCTTTTCTCTCACGCGCGTTCAAATCAAAACGCTCGACACATACTCCGGCAAGTTGCAAATACTGTCTCGCCAGATCATCGTGATACTCGCCGATGTACACCACGCGTACAAGGCCCGCATTGATGATCATCTTGGCGCACACGTGGCACGGGTGGTGCGTCGTGTAAATCGTACCCCCTGCCACCGAAACGCCGTGTAGCGCGGCTTGGATGATCGCGTTTTGCTCCGCGTGCAACGTGCGAACACAATGCCCATCTACGATTTCGCAACCCGCATCGAGGCAATGCGGCAGCCCGCGCGGCGCGCCGTTGTATCCCGTCGTCAAGATGCGTTTGTCCTTGACGATGATGGCGCCGACTTGCGCGCGTTTGCACGTCGAACGCTTAGCAACGGCGCGTGTGATTTCGATGAAGTATTCGTCCCAAGTTGGTCGGTTCATAGTCAGTGTGTCAGTAGACGTTATTAAAAATAAGAGTAAAATGCGTGCATGATCAAATATACCG
>JAOACU010000450.1 GCA_026417715.1 Anaerolineae bacterium
ACACAGCGGGCGCGATTGCGAGTATCTCGTTTGGACGCGATGTGCCGGTGGTGGACGGCAACGTGACGCGCGTGTTGTGTCGCTATTTCAAAATCACCGCTGACCCCAAAAGCGCGCGCACGCAAAACGCGTTGTGGCAGCGCGCGGGAAAACTATTGCCGCGCGGACGCGCGGGCGATTTCAATCAGGCGTTGATGGAACTCGGCGCAACAGTCTGCACGCCGCGCGCGCCGCGCTGTGACGCGTGTCCGCTTGCGCGCGGATGCCAAGCGCGACGGTTGCACTTGCAAGACCAACTGCCGACGAAACGCACCAAGAAAAAATTGCCGCATTATGAAATTGCGGTTGGAATCATCTGGAAGCGCGGCAAGATTCTGATTGCGCAACGTCCCGCCGAAAAACTGTTGGGTGGGCTATGGGAATTTCCCGGCGGCAAGCGCGAAAGGAACGAAACGCGCGAAAATTGTCTTACGCGCGAGGTTCGCGAAGAACTGGGAATCGAAATCGCGGTGGGCAAGAAAATCGCAACGATTCAGCATGCATACTCGCATTTCAAAATCACGATGCACGCGTTCGAGTGTCGTTGGGTGTGCGGACGCCCGCGCGCGCTGGGTTGCGCGGCGTGGAAGTGGGTCGCGCCGCGCGAGTTGTCGCAGTATGCGTTTCCCGCCGCGAATCGGAAGATTATCGCGCGTCTGATGATGTGACGGAGGACGAAGGACGAAAGACGAATGTGCCTTCGTCCTTCGTCTTTCGTCTTCTGTCACCCCTGCAACTTTTTTGCGTCGGTGTCGTGTAGATAGTGGAATATTGGCACGTCGAGTGAACAAGGTGTTTCAACCTGAGATAAGGTGACGAAAAAAATATTTTGGGGAGATATTCGCAATGAGAACTCAATTTTGTTCAGGCATCATCGTTTTGTTGATGGCGGTATCCTGTGCACGTCCTACAGTTACGTCACCTGCACCCACGCCCACAATGACCATCACTGCTGAAAATCTCAAACTCGCCGCCGCGCACAACGCGGCGAACGATGGGATTTCGATGCTTGTGATGGTGGATGGCAAAATCATCTTCGAGGATTATCCGAACGGCGGTGCGCCGAATCGTCCGCACGAACTCGCAAGCGGAACGAAAAGTTTTTCGTGCGCGATGGCGGTTGCCGCCGTTGCCGATGGACTGTTGAATCTCGACGAACGCGTCGCCGACACGCTTACCGAGTGGCGCGCCGATCCGCGCAAATCGAAGATGACGATTCGCCAGTTGTTGTCACTCACAGGTGGTCAGGCAACTGGAATCGGCGATGTGCCAACGTACGCGCAAGCGATCCAAGCCCCGATGTTGTACGAACCCGGCGAACGATTCCAGTACGGCGCGGTGCCGTTCCAAGTTTTTGGTGAAGTGATGCGTCGCAAACTCGAACCGCGAAAACAATCGCCGCTCGATTATCTCAAGGCGCGCGTGTTTGAGCCAATCGGCTTGAAGGTGGGGCATTGGCGGCACGGTGCCGATGGCAATCCGCACTTGCCGTCGGGCGCGTTCTTGACCGCGCGCGAGTGGGCAAAGTACGGCGAGTTGATTCGCTTGGGTGGAACGTGGGAAGGCAAAACGATCTTGCCCGCGCAAACACTCGACGAATGTTTTCGCGGCACGCCGCAAAATCCGGCGTACGGCTTGACGTGGTGGCTCAATCGTGAAGTGTCGCCAGATGTGCGCGCGACGATTCGGCAACTGACGACGGGGACAGAAGAGTTGTGGAACGTGTCGGGTGTGCCGCGCGATCTAGTGATGGCGGCTGGCGCGGGCAAGCAACGCTTGTACGTCAGTCGTTCGCTGAATCTGGTCGTCGTGCGTCAGGCAACGCGGATTCTTGAATCACTAGCAGGCACACACCGCAGCGGCTTTTCGGATGTCGAGTTTTTGCGTTTGTTGTTGACCGGCAAATCCAAGTAAGCGACGAAGGACGAATCACAAAAGACCAATGTATTTTCGTACTTCGTCTTTCGTCCTTGATCAAGGTGTGCCGATTGCGCGATACACTTGCAATGTTTCGTGCGCTGCGCGTTCCCACGAGAATTGCGCGGCGCGCGCTAGTACCCGCGCGCGTAACGTATCACGTAATCCGTGATCCGTGAGCAAACGCTCGATAGCGTTGGCGATTTCACTCACGTCGCGCGGATTCACCAGCAGCG
>JAOACU010000045.1 GCA_026417715.1 Anaerolineae bacterium
GGGGTCGTTGTCGCGGCGACTTCGAGTCGCCAACTCCGACTTTGCACCAGCCGTGTTTTTAACAAAAATTTAACTTGACAAACAAGCGATTTTAAGGTAAAATGGCTTATTGCTTACGGTTACTACAAAAACGGGGGCGGGGCGCTGGGGCGGCTGCGGCTCGGTAATTTTTGTTGCCTGTTGGCAGTGTCTTGATTCGTTTTCATCCTTCTCTTTCTGCCTGTCGTGCCGAATGATCTAACTCACCTTACGCAAGGTGCTAGGAAATTTGGCGTGAAATGCCAGTTTGCAAACTTGTCCTACACGTGCGTAAGGTCAGTGATCTAATCCCCTCCTTCTGCCTCGCAACAAGCAACGCTTGCTTTCCCCTTCCTCATTCCGCGAGAGCGAGTTCGCAACAGAGCCGAACTCGATTCCCATCTCTCCACCGTTAGCCAAGCGAACGTGTATCGTGTGAACGGCAGGTGCGCAGAGTTGCCCATCCTGTCGTGCGTTGTCGCGTCTTGTGCCCAAAATGTTATGTTATCTCTGCCCAACGCCAGTGTTGTTTTTCCGTGAGGAGTTTAGCGAATGAGCCAATTGACTATGCCCACCCTTGCCAACACGCTGATGCCCAATCAGAAATCGTACGCGCGCATCCCCGACGTTCATAGCATCCCCCCACTCATCCAAGTCCAACTCGAATCGTTCAAGTGGTTTCAAGAAGAAGGTCTGCGCGAACTGTTCGATGAGATTTCACCCATCGAATCGTTCAACAAAGAGTACTCGCTCTATTTTCCGGGCGAGAACGAAATCGCGCGCCAACTCAAGTTGAAATACTGGTTTGGTGAACCCAAGTATTCCGAAGCGCAATGCCGCGAGATGGATATGACCTATGCCGCGCCCTTGCATCTCCAAGTGGCTTTGGTCAACAATGTCACCGGCGAAACGTCCATCCAAGATGTGTATATGGGCGATTTTCCATTGATGACCGAACACGGCACATTCGTCATCAATGGTGCCGAGCGCGTGGTCGTCTCGCAGTTGATTCGCTCGCCCGGCGCGTACTTTACCGCTGGCGAAGATCGCACGACCGGGCGAATTCTCTGCTCGGCGAAACTCATTCCCAATCGCGGCGCGTGGTTGGAATTCGAGACCAGTAAACGCGACATCATCTCGGTCAAAGTAGATCGCAAGCGCAAGTTGCCGGTCACCACACTCCTCAAAGCCGTTGGTGTGGGCGACGGTACGGACGAAGGACTCATCAACATCTTTGCGGGTGCAGACAACAATCCTGAGCATTCGTACATCCGTGCCACGCTCGAACGCGATGTGCATCCGAACGATAACGATCTCGCGCGCATCAATCGCGGTGAGATGACGTTGGTGGATTACTATTTGCTCGAGTTCTACAAAAAGATGCGCCCTGGCGATCCGCCCACCATCGAAAACGCGCGCAACTATATCACCACGCTGTTGTTCAATCAGCGGCGTTACGATTTGGGACGTGTGGGACGCCACAAATTGAATCGTCGCTTGTACGGCACGGATGTTCCCGCCGATCAGTTACCGCAAGAGCGCATTTTGCGCGCCGACGATTTGGTCAAAGTCGTCGAGCATATGATTTTGATCAACAACGGTTTAGAGTCTGGTGACGATATTGACCATCTAGGGAATCGGCGTGTCAAGACGGTAGGCGAACTGATTCAGAATCATATGCGCATCGGCTTACTGCGACTCGAGCGCGTGGTGCGTGAGCGAATGAGTGTGCGCGATCCCGAACAGATGACCGCCATCAATCTCATCAACATTCGTCCCGTCGTGGCTGCCATCCGTGAGTTCTTTGGCGGTTCGCAACTCTCGCAGTTTATGCAACAAACCAATCCATTGGACGAACTCACGCACAAGCGTACGCTCTCCGCGCTCGGTCCTGGCGGTTTGCGGCGCGAGCGCGCGGGCTTTGATGTGCGTGACGTGCACCACTCGCACTATGGGCGTATCTGTCCCATCGAGACGCCCGAAGGTCCGAACATCGGCTTGATTGGACGCTTGGCAACGTACGCGCAAATCAACGAGTTCGGTTTCATCGAAACGCCGTATCGGCTGGTCAAGAACACCGTACCCAACGAAAAGAAAATGTTGGTCGGGCGCATCTTGCGCGAAGACATTGTTGACCCCGACACGAATCAAGTCATCGCCAAAGCCGAAACGGTGATTGACGAGCACGTGGCGAACAAGATCGCCGCACTCAAAAAACTCGAATACGTGCCGGTGCGCGCGTACGCTACCGATGAAATCGTCTATCTTGCCGCCGATGAGGAGGATCGTCATACGATTGCCCAAGCCAACGCGCGCCTTGATCATTTGAATCAATTCATTGACAAGCGCGTCGAAGTGCGTCGGCGTCAGCAATTCCTGACCGATTCGTGCGATCGCGTGCAGTATCTCGATGTGTCACCCAAACAAATCGTGGGCGTATCAGCGGCATTGATTCCGTTCCTCGAACACGATGACGCCAACCGCGCGTTGATGGGGTCGAATATGCAACGCCAAGCGGTCCCGCTGTTGCGTCCTGAGGCACCGATTGTGGGTACGGGGATGGAACTGCAAGCCGCGCTCGATTCGGGTCAAGTGGTCATTGCCGAGGAAGATGGCGAAGTGGTGGGCGTGACCTCTGACGCGATTCGCATTCGCGGGAGTGACAAGAAAGAACATGTCTATCCCTTACGCAAGTACAGCCGCTCGAATCAATCCACGTGCATTGATCAACGCCCGATTGTCTCACGCGGACAAAAGGTGAAAAAAGGTCAAATCATCGCGGACAGTTCCTCGACCGATCAAGGTCAAATCGCGCTGGGGCAAAATGTGCTGGTCGCGTTTATGAGTTGGGAAGGTGGCAACTATGAGGATGCCATTCTGATCAGCGAGCGGATGCAACATCTGGACAAGTTCACCAGCATCCACATCGAAAAGCACGAGATCGAAGCGCGCGATACGAAACTGGGTCCCGAGGACATTACGCGCGACATTCCAAACGTCGGTGAAGATGTGCTCAAGGACTTGGACGAGGATGGCATCATTCGCATCGGTGCCGAAGTGGGACCAGGCGATATTCTCGTCGGCAAGATTACACCCAAAGGCGAAACTGATTTGACGCCCGAAGAACGCTTGTTGCGCGCGATCTTTGGCGAAAAATCGCGCGAGGTCAAAGATTCGTCGTTGCGCTTGCCGCACGGCGAACGCGGCAAGGTCGTTGATGTCAAAGTGTTCACGCGCGAAGAGCATTCGGAATTGTCGGCAGGCGTGGACAAACTCGTGCGCGTTTCCATCGCGCAACAACGCAAGATCACCGAAGGCGACAAGATGGCAGGGCGTCACGGTAACAAGGGCGTCATCTCCAAAGTGGTGCCCGTCGAAGATATGCCGTATCTGGAAGACGGGACACCGGTGGACATCATTCTCAATCCGCTCGGTGTACCCGCGCGTATGAACATCGGGCAGATTTTGGAGACGCATCTCGGTTGGGCGGCGGATCGCTTGGGCTTTCGCGCCGTGTCGCCGGTCTTTGACGGTGCAGACGAAAACGAAATCAGTGCGGAACTGGCGCGCGCGTGGATGATTGATCGCGCGTGGTACGAAGCCACTCAGCGCGCGTGGATTTGGCTCAAAGAGCAAGAATACAACTTGGAAGAATTGACCGATGATGATGAAGCGCGTGGGCTGTATCTGCGCGCCTGGCTCACGCCGCAAGGAAGCGATGCGCGCAAACTCGTGAGTGATCGCGTGTACGCGCGACGCCAAGTGTTGCGCGCGTGGTTGAAGGAAAAGGGCTACAATCCCGATGACCTGCTCGTGTTTGAAGACGACACGCGCGCGTTGGAAGAGCGGCGCATCGCCGATCAACGCGCGCGCGTGGCGTGCTTCCGCCTGTGGTTGGAGACGTACGGCTACACCGCGCCTGCCAACGCCAGCGAAGAACAGTTGCGCGAGCAAGTGGATCGCGTGAGCCAAGAACTCAAAATCCCTTCGCCGATTTCTGGTAAGAGGATTTTGTACGATGGCAAAACCGGTTTGCCTTTCGATCAGCCCGTGACGGTGGGCGTGATTTATATGATGAAACTCGCGCACCTCGTCGAAGACAAGGTGCACGCGCGTTCGACGGGACCGTACTCGCTGGTCACGCAACAACCGTTGGGTGGCAAGGCGCAGTTCGGTGGACAACGCTTTGGCGAAATGGAAGTGTGGGCGCTGGAAGCGTACGGCGCGGCACACACGCTCCAAGAAATGCTCACCGTCAAATCGGATGATGTGGCGGGACGCACCAAGACGTACGAAGCCATCGTCAAAGGCGAAGAGATTATGGAACCGGGCGTGCCCGAATCGTTCCGCGTCTTGGTGAAAGAACTGCAGTCACTTGGCTTGGCAGTCGAAGTCTTTACCACCGAGGGAGAAAAATACTCCTTCGGCAAGGAAGAGAGCGAAGAGCGGATGCCGAGTATCGGTAGTGGTGGATTGCTCTTGGAAGAGTTGTCGCCGATGGAGCGTGAACTGCGCGAACGTCGCGAACGCTTTGCGCGGGGTGAGCGTATCACGGGTGGTTCTTCCTCGCGTTCGCGGCGGCGCAATAAACGGAAGAGTAGTAGCAAGTAGGAGCGAACCGCTGACGTGCCACTACACCGACTATGAAATGTAGGACAAGTTTCAAACTTGTCCTACAACTGCGTAACATCAGTTAATCACTTTGTGATGCCTAGGATGTGAAACTATGGAACTCAAAGACTTTCGCGCGATTCGTATCAGTCTTGCCTCACCCGAAACGATTCGGAGTTGGTCGTACGGTGAGGTACTGAAACCCGAAACGATCAACTATCGCACGTTGCGCCCCGAACGCGACGGCTTGTTCGATGAACGCATTTTTGGTCCCCAACGCGATTGGGAATGCGCGTGTGGCAAATACAAAAAGATTCGCAATCGCGGCATCATCTGCGACAAGTGTGGTGTGCAGGTGGCGCCCGCGCGCGTCCGTCGCGAGCGGATGGGGCACATCGAACTTGCCTCGCCGGTGTCGCATCTGTGGTATGTGCGCGGTGTGCCCTCGCGCATCGGCTTGCTCCTCGATATGTCGCCGCGCGCGCTTGAACGTGTTTTGTACTTTGCTCAATACATCGTGACGCGCGTGGATGAGGACGCGCGCAAGCGGATGATGCAACGCATCAGCAAGGAAACGCAAAACAAGGTCGCTGAACTCGAACTCAAGGCGGCGGAAGAAATCGAGGAACTGGAAAAGCAGGTCGAGAAAGAAATCGAAGCATTGCGTCGTCGCACCGAAACCGCCATCGCGAAATTGGAAGAGCAACTCGCCGAGCAAACCGATCAAATCGTCAGTATCGCCAAAAAGTTGGAGAATCGCATCGAAGAAGCCAAGGGTTCGGAAATTCGTAAGGCGATTGTCTTTGAGCCCACCGGTGAAGTGATCGCGGAAGAAGGTGAAACCGTCGCGCCGAAACATCGCAAACGTTTGAACGAACTGGTGCAGGCGTACTTGGCAGAAGTCGAAAAAGAATTTCGTGCCAAGCAAGCCGATAAACGTTTGCTCCTCGAAGCGGAAGAGGAACAGAAACGCCACTGGCTCAACGAGGAGAGCGCCAAGATTCGACAACACTTGGACACGCAAATCGAAAAAGTGCGCACCGCGCACGATGAACGCTTGGACGAACTCAAGGCGATTCGCGTGGGCGAAGTGATCAACGAAGCGCGTTACAACGATATGCGCGACAAGTGGGGCGCGCTATTCAGCGCGGGAATGGGCGCAGAAGCCATCTACGAAATTCTCAAGAACATTGACCTTGAGCAAATGTCCAAGTCTCTGCGCGAGACGATTCATGCGACGCGCTCCAAGCAGGTCAAGAAAAAAGAAATCAAACGCTTGCGTCTCGTCGAAGCATTGCGCCGCGCGGGCAATCGTCCCGAATGGATGATTCTCACGGTCTTGCCGGTCATCCCGCCCGATTTGCGCCCGATGGTGCAACTCGATGGTGGTCGCTTTGCGACGTCCGATTTGAACGATTTGTATCGCCGCGTGATCAATCGCAACAATCGCTTGCGCCGTCTGCTCGATTTGGGCGCGCCCGAAGTCATCGTCAACAACGAAAAGCGAATGTTGCAAGAAGCGGTGGATTCGCTGATTGATAACTCGTCGCGCGGCAAAGCCGTCAGCGCGCGCGGGCAACGCAAACTCAAATCGCTCTCCGATTTGCTCAAGGGCAAGCAGGGCCGGTTCCGCCGCAATCTACTTGGCAAGCGCGTGGACTATTCGGGACGCAGTGTAATCGTGGTGGGTCCGCACCTCAAATTGCACCAGTGCGGTTTGCCTAAAGGAATGGCGCTCGAACTCTTCAAGCCGTTCGTGATGCGCAAACTCGTTGAATACAACTATGCGCACAACATCAAGAGTGCCAAGCGGCTTGTGGATCGCAGCGCGCCCGAAGTGTGGGACGTGCTCGAAGAAATCATCAAGGATCATCCCGTCCTGCTGAACCGCGCGCCCACATTGCATCGTTTGGGCATTCAGGCATTCGAGGCAGTGCTCGTCGAAGGCAACGCGATTCAAATTCATCCGCTGGTGTGTGCCGCGTTCAACGCTGACTTTGACGGGGATCAGATGGCGGTGCACGTGCCGCTCTCCGAAGCCGCGAAGGAAGAAGCGCGCAAGTTGATGTTGGCATCGCGCAATTTGCTCAAGCCCGCCTCGGGCGAACCGATTGTCGAGCCGACCAAAGATATGGTGTTGGGTGTGTACTATCTCACGATGGAAAAACCCGGCGCGCGCGGTGAAGGCAAGGTGTTTGGCTCGGCGGAAGAAGTTGCGCTGGCATACGAACTGGGTCACGTGGAATTGCACGCCAAGATCAAGATTCCGTACAATCCTGAATTGCATCATCGTCCACCCAAGAACGTCAAAAAGCCAGGCGACTTGTTTGAAACGACGGTGGGGCGCGTGTTGTTCAATCAAGTACTCACGCCCCAAGTCCGCTTTGTCAACGATACGCTCGACAAGAAACGCATCAAGGAACTCGTCGCGCTGGTGTACAACACCGTTGGTGCAGAAGCCACCGCGCGCATCGTGGACGACATCAAGGACATTGGTTTCTACTACGCCACGCGCAGTGGCATCACCATCGCTATCAACGACATTATGATTCCACCGGAAAAGCACGCGATTCTGGAACGCATCAGCGCCAAAGTCAGCGAAGTGGAGCAACAGTATCGCAAGGGCTTGATCACCGAAGACGAGCAGTACGTCAAGACCGTCGAGTTGTGGACCGAAGCGACCGAACTCGTGACCGAAGCGGTTGCCAAAGGAATGAGCGATGCCTCACCGATTCGCGTGATGGCGAATTCCGGCGCGACCAAAGGCGGCTTTCAACCGATTCGCCAACTGGCGGGAATGCGTGGCTTGATGGCAGACCCGGCAGGACGCATCATCGCACTGCCGATCAAATCAAACTTTCGTGAGGGACTCACCGCACTCGAGTACTTTATTTCGACGCACGGCGCGCGCAAAGGTCTTGCCGATACTGCGTTGCGTACCGCTGACGCCGGTTACTTGACGCGTCGTCTGGTGGATGTGGCACAAGAAATCATCGTCACCGAAGAGGATTGTGGCACTAGTGCAGGCATCTGGATTGATGCGGCATCGAAAGAACGCACGGGCGAAACCTTCGCCGAGCGCGTGATTGGTCGCGTGACTGCCGCGCCGATTACGCATCCCAAAACCGGCGAAGTCATCATTCCAGCGGGTGAACTCGTTACCGAAACGAACTGGGCACTCGTCGAAAAAGCCAAGGTCGAGCGCGTGTATGTGCGCAGTCCGCTTACGTGCGATGCGCGCTATGGCTTGTGCGCCAAGTGCTACGGTAGCGATCTCGCGCGCGGTGGACTGATCAACGTTGGTGAAGCCGTTGGCATCATCGCCGCGCAAAGCATCGGCGAGCCGGGCACGCAGTTGACGCTACGCACTTTCCACACCGGCGGCGTGGCGGGCGTCGAAGACATCACCAGTGGTTTGCCGCGCGTCGAAGAGTTGTTCGAGGCGCGCGATCCCAAAGGTGAAGCATTGATGGCGGAGATTGACGGAGTCGTCGAAATCTTCACCGAAGGCGAAGAGCGCAAACTGCGCATCGTCAACACGCGCATCGAGGAAGAGCAATATCCACTGGCGCGCGGCGTCAAGCCCACAGTCGAGGATGGCGATGAGATCGTTGCGGGTCAAGTGATCGCGCAAGGCGAGGAAGAGCAGGTGGTTGCCAAGGAAGGTGGACGCGTTCTGTTGGACAAGGGCTTGATCACGATTCGTCGCGAGGTGCGCGAAGAAAGTGTGATGGAAGTTCCTGCCGCCGCGCGCTTGCGCGTGGAAGATGGGCAAATGGTCAAAGCCGGCGATCAGTTGACCGATGGTCCCAAGAATCCGCGCGAGATTCTGCGCATTCTGGGCAAAGAAGCGTGCCAGATGTACTTGCTCGAAGAAGTGCAGAGTGTCTATCGCTCGCAAGGTGTCAACATCCACGACAAGCACATCGAAATCATCATCAGCCAGATGTTGCGTCGCGTGCGCGTCCGCAGTTCGGGCGATACCGATTTGTTGCCCGGCGAAATTCTGGATCGCAAGGCGTTCGAGGAGCGCAACGCCAAGGTCATCGAAGCCGGTGGCAACCCTGCTACCGCGCAACCGATTCTGCTTGGTTTGACGCGCGCGGCACTCGCCACCGAATCGTTCTTGGCAGCGGCATCGTTCCAAGAAACCTCGCGTGTCCTGACCGATGCGGCGGTGCGTGGTCGTGTGGATCACTTGCGCGGATTGAAAGAGAACGTCATTCTGGGCAAACTGATTCCGGTGGGCACCGGCTTTCGCCGCGAAAACAACGTGCCGATTGATTTAGGTCCGTTGCCCACCGTCACGGTGGACGACATCTCCGAAGAGCCGGAGATGGCAGCGTAGATGGATGATTGGGGCAGACGCCAGCATATTGTTGAGTATCGGCAATCGGTAGTCTGCCCCAAAATGTGAAGGGGTCAATTATGACGCTCACTGAGATTTTGCCTGCTGTCCGCCAGTTACAACTCTTGGATAAGATTCGTCTCATTCGCATTCTGGCAGAAGAACTCGATGTGGAACAAAATATCTTTCCCTTTGAGCCATACAAAGTCTATTACCTAGCAACACCCTACAACGTGTTTGGGGCAGGCAAGGCATTGATGGATGCTATGAAAGCGGGTAGTTAGGCAAGCGCGTCACGATGTAGAGTTGTGACGGAGGTGAGTGAGATGAAAAGTTTTCCAGCGGTTGTAGAAAAGTGTCCTGATACTGGTTTGTACGTTGGCTATGTACCGGGTTTCCCTGGAGCCCACACGCAGGCAGAAACACTTGATGAACTACAAAGGAACCTCCGCGAGGTGATTGAAATGCTGCTTGAGGATGGTGAGCCCGTGCTTGAAACCCAGTTTGTCGGTACACAGATGGTAGAGGTGGCTTGACGATGGGTAAATATCCCGTCCTCAAGCCGCGTGAAGTAGTAGCAATCTTGGAAAAACTTGGCTTTGTTGAAGTGCGCCAGAGGGGCTCGCATAAGCAGTATCGGCATCCAGATGGTCGAAGTACGGTCGTCAAACGCTGCATCAACCCTGTAAGCGTTGTTTGCGCGATTTGACACGCAAACGAGTTTGCATATAATAGCGTGGCACGAATCGTGGCAAGCAGATAGTTTCACCGCTCTCTGCCTTGCCTACAAACGGCGATTCGTGAACAAGATGAATCGCCCGCTCTCGTCAGAGAGACGAAAAAAGGTTTCCGCAAACCATCGTTGTCCACGCTTGCGTGGAGACGCGATGGCGTAAAGTGAAACCTTTGCGGAAACTGGCTGGATTCATCCCGTCCGCTCGTTGGACTGAAGGAACTCAACCCTTCCCTCGCGAGCCATCCGTGACACGAGTCAAGTCACGTGACATTCGCGATGAACTCCAAAGCGGGAAGGGCATTTTTTTGTCAAAATTAGTCAGGTAGTCGTATAGTCGAGTAGTCGGTTAGTCGCATAGTCGGTTAGTCGTGTAGTCGAGTAGTCGGATGGTGAAACGTGCTTTTGCACTACGCGACTATCAGACTATCCGACGAGCCGACTAAACCGGCACGGAGGAAACTTAGGTGCCCACGATCAATCAACTGGTTCGTAAAGGACGCAAACCACAAACCAAAAAGACCAAAGCCCCCGCCTTGCGCTACACTTTGAATACTTTGCGCAACAAGCAGGTGCGCGGCAAGGGTTCGCCGTTCAAACGCGGCGTGTGTACGATCGTGCGTACGATGACGCCCAAAAAGCCCAACTCGGCATTGCGGAAGATCGCGCGCGTGCGCCTGTCCAACGGTATCGAAGTCACGGCGTACATTCCGGGCGAAGGGCACTCGTTGCAAGAGCACTCGGTTGTGTTGGTGCGCGGCGGACGCGTGAAGGATTTGCCCGGTGTGCGCTATCACATTGTGCGCGGCGCGCTCGACGCGACGGGCGTGGAAAGGCGGCGCAAGGGGCGTTCCAAGTACGGCGCCAAGCGTCCGAAGGAAAAAGCCGCTGAAGCCGCGTAGGCAAACGAGCCAAACTTGCCAAATCTGCCAAACTTGCCAAAGAATTTTTGGCACGTTTGGCGTCTTTGGCACATTTGGCACATTTGGAGATAGGATATGCCTCGTCGAGGAAAAGTCGAACGTCATCCAGTTGCACCGGACACCAAATATCAAAGCGAATCGGTTGCGCGTCTTATCAACCGCGTGATGCTGCGCGGCAAAAAGACGGTTGCCACGCGCCTTGTGTACGGCGCCTTCGACATCATTGCCGAGAAAACCAAAAAGAATCCCGTCGAAGTGTTCGAGACCGCTGTGCGCAACGCGGGTCCTACAATCGAAGTGCGTCCACGTCGTGTTGGTGGCGCGACCTTGCAGGTGCCGGTCGAAGTGCCGAGCGAACGTCGTGTGGCGCTGGCAATGCGTTGGCTCATTCGTCACGCGCGCGCGCGCAGTGGCAAATCGTTCGCCGAAAAACTAGCCGCCGAAGTGATGGACGCGGCGAACAATCAAGGCGCAACGATCAAGAAGAAAGAAGAAACGCACAAGATGGCGGAAGCCAACCGCGCCTTCGCCCATTATCGTTGGTGATTAGAGATTGGAGATTAGAGATTAGAGATTGACATCTCCAATCTCTAATCTCTAAGGTTTCACGTGGCACGCCAAGTCCCACTCGAACGAATTCGCAATATCGGTGTGATTGCCCACATTGACGCGGGCAAGACGACCGTCAGTGAGCGCATTCTGTACTACACCGGCAAGACGTACAAAATCGGCGAAGTGCACGAAGGTACGGCAGTGATGGATTGGATGGAGCAGGAACGCGAACGCGGTATCACCATCACTGCGGCGGCAACGACGACCTTTTGGCGCGAACATCAAATCAACTTGATTGATACGCCGGGTCACATTGACTTTACCGCCGAAGTGCAACGCTCGCTGCGCGTGTTGGATGGTGGCATCGTCGTCTTCGACGCGGTCGCGGGTGTGCAACCGCAATCCGAAACCGTGTGGCGCCAAGCCGATCGTTTTCGCGTGCCACGCCTGGCGTTCGTTAACAAAATGGATCGTGTGGGCGCAAACTTTTACCGCACGATGGATATGATCGTCGAACGACTGCACGCGCGTCCCATCGCGATTCAAATGCCCATCGGTACCGAAGCCGAGTTTGAAGGCGCGGTGGATTTGATGACGATGCAGGAGGTCATCTACAGCGACAATCCTGATGTACCACCGATGACACGTCCACTACGCGCCGAACTCAAAGCATCCGCATCGAAACAGCGCGCGTTGATGGTCGAGATGATCGCCGAGACCGATGAAGCCCTCACGACGGAATATTTGGAAGGCAAAGAAATTGCGGTCGAAGATTTGAGAGCCGCGCTACGACGCGCGACGATTTCGGGCAAACTCGTGCCGGTGCTCTGCGGCGCGGCGTTGAAGAACAAGGGCATCCAAGCCCTGCTCGATGCAGTGGTGGATTATTTGCCTTCGCCGGTGGATATTCCCGCCGTGCGTGGCACGCATCCCGACAATCCGAACAAGGAAGAAATTCGCCGCGCGGATGAAAACGAGCCGACCGCCGCGCTGGCGTTCAAAATCGTCACCGACCCGTTTGTGGGGCGGCTTGCTTACGTGCGCGTTTATTCGGGCAAAATCACGACAGGACAAGCGTACGTTAACACGACGCGCAACAATCAACGCGAGCGCATCGGTCGTTTGGTGCGAATGCACGCGAACGCGCGCGAGGAAATTCAAGAGGTGCTCGCCGGCGACATCGCCGCTGTCATCGGTCCAAAAAACACGTTCACCGGCGATACACTGTGCGATCCCAACAAACCAATTTTGCTCGAAGCGATTAAATTCCCCGAGCCGGTCATTTCGGTCGCGATTGAGCCGCGCACCAAAGCCGATCAAGACAAGATGGCAGAAGCGTTGCGTCGCTTGTCAGAAGAAGACCCGACGTTTCGCGTGCGCACCGATGAGGAAACCGGACAAACACTCATCAGCGGAATGGGCGAATTGCACCTCGACGTGTTGGTGGATCGAATGGTGCGCGAGTTCAAGGTGTGGGCGAATGTGGGCAAGCCCCAAGTCGCGTATCGAGAAACGATCACGCGTCCTGCCAAAGGCGAAGGTCGTTTTGTGCGACAAACCGGCGGGCGCGGGCAGTACGGTCACTGCTGGTTGGAACTTGAACCACTCGAAAAAGGCAAGGGCTTTGAATTCGAGGATGCGATTCGTGGCGGTGTGATTCCGAAAGAATACATTCCCGCAATCGAAAAAGGCATTCGCGAGGCGATGGATAGCGGCGTGATTGCTGGCTATCCTGTCGTGGATGTCAAAGCGCGCCTTGTGGATGGATCGTATCACGAAGTTGATTCGTCCGAGATGGCGTTCAAGATTGCCGGTTCGCTCGCGTTCAAGGACGCAGTGCAAAAAGGCGCGCCGGTGTTGCTTGAACCGATTATGAAAGTCGAAGTGGTCGTGCCGGAAAATTTTATGGGCGATGTGATCGGCGATCTTTCGGCACGCCGCGCACACGTGCAAGGAATGGATATGCACGCGGGCGGAATGGTGGCGATTCACGCGCTCGTTCCTCTCGCGACGATGTTTGGATACGCCACGTCGTTGCGTTCGCAAACGCAAGGGCGCGGCACGTTTACGATGGAATTCGATCATTACGATCAATTACCACCCAACCTCGCCGAAGCAATCATCGGCAGAGGACAATTCTAGGGTAGGACAAGTTTCAAATTTGTCCTACGTTTCACGCCTGATTTCAAGAGCGTGGGATTCTGATTCTCTCAAGCAATTTTCGATGGAGTTGAAAAATGGCAAAGCAAAAATTTGAACGCACCAAACCGCATGTCAACGTTGGCACGATTGGACACGTGGATCATGGCAAAACGACGCTCACTGC
>JAOACU010000451.1 GCA_026417715.1 Anaerolineae bacterium
GAAAAAGTGGCACATCGGGATTCACCATCTCGATTCCACGTCGAAAGTATTCGATGTCGAAATCGAACACCTGAAGCAAATCGGCTTTGTTGAGGAGCACGGCATCGGCGATGGCAAACATCCCTGGATACTTGTAGGGTTTGTCGTGACCTTCGGGCACGCTGGCAACCACAATCGCCAGGTTCGCACCGAGTTTGAATTCAGCGGGACAAACGAGATTGCCAACATTTTCGATGAACAACAAATCAATCGCATCGAGCGGCAAATTGCCCAGCGCGCTACGAATCATCGGCGCGTCGAGATGACAGTTACCACCGGTGTTGATTTGCACGACGGGAATGTTGCGTGCGGCAATCGTGTCTGCGTCAATCGTGGACGCCAAATCACCTTCGATCACGCCAGGGCGAACGTGTGACGGCAAGCGCGCTGTCGTCGCCAGAATCACACTCGTCTTGCCCGCACCTGGCGACGCCATCAAGTTGACAACAAACACACCGAGTTGATCGAACATTGCGCGATTATCAGCGGCGACTTGATCGTTCGCGTTCAGAATTTGTTTAACGACGGGAATCTTCATCTTCGACCTCGATGCTTTCGATAAAAAAATCGCGACCGCCGCGCACGTGCAAGCGCGCGCTACCACACGCGGGACAACGCGGTTCGAGTGGTGCGCGCGCATCGAATTGATGCGCGCAATCGAGACACACGACAGGATTGCAGGTTCGCGCCGAAAATGCAACACGGCGTTTTCGGCGAGTGTGCCTTTGCTGATCAGATCAAAGTAGAATTGCACCGAATCGTCCACGATGGACGAGAGTTCACCAATGACAAGGTGAATCGCGGTGATACGGCGCGCACCATTTTTTTGCGAGGCATCAATCGCGATCTTGAGGATACTTTCGGTGACAGCAAGTTCGTGCATTCAAAATCCATTGTAGCGTATTTACCACAAATCGCAAAACTGAATTCAGTGTGTCGCCAGGGCTAGTGCAGAGTTGGCGACTCGAAGTCACCGCGACGACCACCCGAAGCCGCCCTTCAGCGGCTTGTTTAGCCCACGTAGTTGGGCTTCGGGTCGCTGTTGCGGCGAATTGATTCGCTTGTCAGCGTTCGTCCTTCGTCCTTCATCCTTTGTCCTTGTCACAGAACATTTGTTCACTTATCCCACACTAACCCACAATTATCCCACATCTTATCCACACCCCGACTGACAATGAGCCAATGTACCAATGAGCCAATGAGCCAATGTACCAATGAGCCAAAAGGTTTCTTCGTACTTCATCGGTCAGTCGTCCTTCGTCTTTCGTCCTCCGTCTTTCGTCCTTCGTCCTCCGTCGTTCGTCCTTCGTCATCGCATTGACCTTGTGATCAAAAAACATCTTCTTCTCCTAACCGCATACACTGCCATCGCGCTCGTGATGTCGTATCCGCTAGCGCTCAACTTGACGACGGCGATTCCCGGCGTAAATGGGGATATGCCGAGTTTTGTTTGGGCGTTGGGTTGGATGAAGAGCGCGCTCGAGTTGGGTGTGAATCCATTTCGCACCGATTACGTGTTCTATCCACTCGGCGGCGCGACGCAAGTGATGTGGGCGGTCTCGCTCATCGCGTTATTGGCGATTCCCCTGCAAACGTTGTTCGGTTTGATTGCCACGTACAATCTTCTCTATCTCGCCGCAACGGTGTTGACCGCGTGGGGAATGTTTGTGCTGGTGGAGGAAGTGTTACAGGGGAGAGTGTTCAGTGTTCAGTGTTCAGTGAGTAGAGGTCAGGGGTCAGGGGTCAGCGGTCAGCGATCAGCGGTCAGCGGTCGGCGGTCAGCGGTCGGCGGTCAGCAGTCAGCATTCACGCCTCACGCCTCACGCTTCACGCTTCACGCCTCACGCTTCGCTTCACGCTTCACGCTTCACGCTTCACGCCTCACGTTTACCTTGCTCCCTTTGTTGCCGGTCTTGTGTTCGCGTTCGCGCCGTTACGACTTGGGTACGGGCTGTCATTCTTCAACTTGTTCAACACGCAACTCATTCCGTTCTACGCGCTCTTTTTACTGCGCGCGCTCCGTCGTTTCTCGCGACGTGATGCTGTCATCGCCGGCGTGTTGTTGGGATTGAACGCGTACATTGATTTTCAGATTGCCGCGTTCTTGGTGTTGTTCACGGCGTTGTACAGCATCCATCGCGTCATCGAATCA
>JAOACU010000452.1 GCA_026417715.1 Anaerolineae bacterium
GTTTCAAACTTGTCCTACAAAAATGAGGAACTCTAGGGACGATTATTTGCTACGCTTGCGCCATTCGACGGCACACGTGATGGCACAAGCCGTGATGGAACTTTATCCCGGCACCAAACTCGGTTTTGGTCCTGCCATCGAAGATGGATTTTATTACGATTTTCAATTGCCGCGTGCTATCTCGCCAGACGATTTGCCAGCCATCGAAGCGCGAATGAAAGAAATCATTCAAGGCAAACATCCCTTCGTGCGCGCTGAAGTTTCGATTGACGCGGCGCGCATGCAATTTGCCGATCAGCCCTTCAAGGTCGAGCAAATTGACGCGCTCGCGCGCGGCGAAATAGACGAACACGGTGAAGCCGGCGCAATGCCGCTCACGACGGTTTCGACCTNCACGCACGCGAATTTCACCGATTTGTGTCGCGGTCCGCACCTTGCGAACACTGGCGAAATTCCGCTCGATGCGTTCAAACTCCTTTCGATTGCCGGTGCGTATTGGCGCGGTGACGAAAAGAACCCACAACTCACGCGCATCTATGGCACGGTTTGGCAAACGAAAAAAGAGTTGGACGAGTATCTGTGGCGTTTGGAAGAAGCCAAGAAACGCGATCATCGCAAATTGGGACGCGAACTCGGCTTGTTCTATTTTTCCGACGATGTGGGACCGGGCTTGCCACTCTTCACACCCAAAGGCGAAATCGTGCGCCACTTGATGGAAGATTTCGTACGCGAGGTGCAGACGCAGTACGGCTATCAACACGTGTGGACGGGTCACTTGGTCAAAGAGGACTTGTATCGCAAGTCGGGTCACTATGACAACTATCGCGATTCAATGTTCCCGCCGATGGAAGACGAAGGCGTCGTCTTTCGTCTCAAGCCGATGAATTGCCCTAGCCATATGACGCTATACAAAGAGATGGGCAAGCATTCGTATCGCGAGTTGCCCCTGCGCTTTGCTGAATTCGCGACACTCTATCGTTATGAAAAACGTGGCGAGTTGTCGGGCTTGACGCGCGTGCGCGCGCTCACGCAAGATGATTGCCACATCTTTTGCACGGAAGATCAAATCGAAAGCGAATTCACACTCGCGCTGAAATTGATTCGTCACGTGCTCGATACGTATCGGTTCAAAGATTATCGTGTGCGCTTGTCATTGCGCGGCAACACTGGCAAGTACGTCCAAGACGATGAGAAATGGGACAAGGCGACGCGCGCATTGCGCGCCGCGCTCGATGCAAACAACGTCGAGTATTTCGTCGCGGAGGGCGAAGCCGCGTTCTACGGTCCCAAAGCCGATTTTCTTGCGAAGGATGTGCTCGGACGCGAATGGCAACTTTCGACGATTCAGGTGGATTTCATCCAGCCCGCGCGACTTGGTTGCGAATACGTTGCCGAAGACGGCTCGATTCGTACGCCAGTGGTAATTCACCGCGCGGTCACCGGTTCGACCGAACGCTTCTTGGGTGTGTTGATCGAACAATTCGCAGGCGCGTTTCCGGTGTGGCTCGCGCCGGTGCAAATGGTGGTGATTCCGATTGCGGATCGGCACTTGGAGTACGCCAACTATGTTGCCGCTGAATTGCGCGCACACAATTTCCGCGTCGAAGTGGATGCGCGCGCCGAGCGAATGAACGCCAAGATTCGTGACGCGCAGTTGCAAAAGATTCCGTATATGCTCGTCGTGGGTGATAAGGAGGAGCAAGCCAAAGCCGTGGCAGTGCGTTTGCGTACGGGGGAAGACCTCAAGGCAATGCCGCTCGAAACATTCCGCGCGATGGCGCAGCGAATCGTGGAGACCAAGTCGTTGGAATTGAAGTAGGGAACAGTCGGGGAGAAAAAGGTTTTCGTTCATCGGTAGAAAACGATAAATGGCTTGTTCAGACCTCACAGGTCTCGGAGACCTGTGAGGTCTAAACCTACCCTGACTGCCATTCGCTGCAATCCTGTGATCCGTGCCTTCTTTGTGCGCTTGCAACAAGCAGGCAAACCGTTCAAGGTGGCACTGGTGGCGGCGATGCGCAAACTTCTGGGGATTCTTTGTGCCATCCTCAAGCATCAACGTCCTTGGAACCCTGCTTTGCATACCAGCCACGCTTGACAAGAAACACAGTTACTCTGTGGCAAATTCAGTATGGCTGAGCAGTTACAAAGTTTCGTGCAAACGATCTTGTCGCGTGCACGAAAC
>JAOACU010000453.1 GCA_026417715.1 Anaerolineae bacterium
CGCTTACGGCAACCCCACCCCAGATAGCGATGTGGATTTGTTGGTGGTGATGAAGACGCGCGCCTCGCGCAAAGAGCGATTTCTTGCCGTGTCACGCCTGCTGATGCCGCGTCCGTTTGCGGTGGATATTATCGTTATGACTCCCCAAGAAATTAAGACGGCTTTGAAGCAAGGTAATTTCTTTATTGACGAGATTGTGTCACAAGGCAAAGTGTTATATGAACGACGCTAGTGATTGGTTGGAACTGGTTACCAAAGCCGAAGGTGATTACGTGATGGCGCTTGCCGCACTACGGCGTAAACGTCCGATCACATTTGCCGCTTGTTTCCACGCTCAGCAGTGCGCAGAAAAGTATTTGAAAGCAATGCTGTTGGCATACGGACGTCGGTTTGCAAGAATTCACGATCTAGCGGCACTGAACAAGCAATGTGAAGAAGCAGGCATATTCACTGGCATATCGAAAGACGCGCTTCAGACACTTTCGTACTACGCGATTGAAACTCGTTATTTTGGTACAGAACCACTCATAGACGAGGCGCGCAACGCGCTAGAAACCGCGCGTGCCGTTCGCAAATTCGCGCGCAAGTTTTTGGGTGTGAAATAATCAGACAGGAGATTGGGTATGCCCCAAGTCATCGCTGATCCTGATGCGCTGGAACGTTTTGCACGTGAACTCAAACAGTTCAACGCACAACTGCGCGATAGTATGACCCGCCTGAACGGACAGTTTGCGAATTTGGGCGAAGTGTGGCGCGACCAAGAGCACCAGAAATTTGCCCAAGAATACGAACAAACGATGCGCCTGTTAGCGCGATTCACGCAGATTGCCGATCAACATGTTCCGTTCTTGCTACGCAAAGCGCAACGCCTGCGCGATTTTCTCCAACAACGCTGAGGAGGCACAATGAGTGTCGTCAATGTCCAAGCAATTCACGCGCTCGATGACCTCCGTGCCGCACTGGTACGCTTTGCGAGTGAAGCGCAAAGTACCCTCGATGCTGCCCAGCAAGAAATCCAACGCACTTTGGATTGGTTGACGGAACGCGCCAATTATTGGCGTAACGAAGTCACGCGACGCGAAGCCCTCGTGCGCCAAGCCGAAGCCGCGCTCGCGCGCTGTCAAGCATCGGCTTACTACGATTCGCGTACAGGACGCAGTTATGTGCCCGATTGTAGCGCGTACCAAACCGCGTTGCTTCAAGCGCGCGTGCGTCTGCGCGAAGCCGAAGCGGAACTGCAAAACGTTCAACAGTGGACGCGCCACATCCAACAAGCCATTGCCGAGTATCAGCGCGAAGCACAACGGCTCACAGTCTTTTTGAGTAACGATTTGCCCAAAGCCACGACCTTGTTGACGAACAGCGCGAACATTTTACGTTCTTACGTAGCAACGAGTCCGCCTAGTGCTTCGATCGGTATACCAAGCCCGCTTACCGCATCTACGGCACACGGGATTACTCAGCAAGCGTGGTTTCGGAATGCGATGGCTGAAATGTCGGCACAGGAGCGCGGTGAATGGGGCGAACGCGCGGTTCTGCAAGAAGCACGGAATCATGGACATCAAATCCTCGTGGAACATCACGACAAAACTACGACGCCAGGGTACGATTGTGTCTCTTGGGATGGCAAATCCTTGCATATCTGGGAAGCCAAAAACTGGTCGGGTACCGTTACCGATTTGAGCGCTATCACGCCAGAACGAATGCGCGCAAACGTCGAGCAACTCTTGGACCACATCGCCAACCATCCCGAACGCGCGTCAATCGTGGATGCCATCCAGAACGATCGAGTGCAATGGCATATTCGTGTTGGTCCCGACGCGGATGTATCGTTCAAACCACTTGAATCGCTGGGATGGGATAACGTGGAAGTGCGACAGTATTCTTACGATGAAATGCTCAAGTTGTATGTTCCACCTCGTCTCGATACGAACAACGTGCCAACTCCCATCGAGTTTCGTGAAGGCAACGTGGGTGGCGCGGAACGAAGAGGGTGAACGATGGCAAATCTTGGTGCAACCGTCACACAATTGAATACCGCTCTGCAAACCTTGCGCCAACGCTGGGAACACACCAAAACACTGTGGAACGATGCTGTGCGACGTGGCTTTGAGGACGATTATTGGACGCCACTCGAAAAACAAACACAAGCGACACAGCGCGAAATGGAACGCCTA
>JAOACU010000454.1 GCA_026417715.1 Anaerolineae bacterium
CAGCGAAGCGTCTCGCCAAGTCGTTTGTGAGATTCTTCGCTCCCTTCGGTAGCTCAGAATGACAACGAGCCTCAGCGGTCGGCGGCTCAACTGCCGACGGTCATATCTGGGAGGAACAAACAATGTCTCTAATGAACTATATCAAATTCGCGCCGCGCATTCTGTACAAGAAAGGCGCGTCGCCTCTATACTTTGTGTTGTTCGTCACCAAGAACTGCAACGCGCGTTGCGGTCACTGTTTGCTCGGTAAACACGAACGACACACCGGCGAACTAACGATTGACGAAATCGAAAAGGTCAGTCGCTCGATGGATGATATGATCTTCTTCACTCCAACGGGTGGCGAACCGTTCTTGCGTCAAGATTTGCCGGAAATCGTCAAGATTTTCCACAAGAACAATCACGCGCCGAACGTCGGCATTCCAACAAATGGCTCACTGACGAGTCGCGTGATTGATGGCACGCGCGCGATTCTCGATTCGTGTCCCGACTTGGACTTGCACATTGACGTTTCGATTGACGGCATCGGTGAAGACCACGATCGCTTTCGCGGTTTCAAGGGCTTGTTCGATCGCGCCATTCAAACGTATCGTGAGTTGCGCGTGCTCGAAAAGCATTACAAGAATTTTTCGGCGTGTATTCAGATTGCGGTCAGCGCGTACAATCACGAAAAACTAAACGAGATTTACGATTATCTCAAAACGCACGTGGGCGTGAACACGGTGTTCACGTTGCTCTTGCGTGGCGAACCCAAAGACCCAGCGGCAAAGTACACGCCACCGATTGACCCCAAAGCCAATCAGTTCAATATTGATAACTATCTTGCGTTCCACGACCATCTGGAGCGCGACAACAAGGCGCGCGAACTATCGGGCTATTACAAATTGCCGTTTGGCGATTTCATCAACGCCAAGCGCATCATTCGTCCCAAGATCATCGCCAAGATGGTCAAGGAGCGACGCTTTGTGATTCCGTGTTATGCAGGTACGCTCGGTGGGAATATGTTCTCGAATGGCGATGTGCTTGCGTGCGAGTTGATGGGCGAAGAGTTTGTGTTGGGGAACGTGCGCGATTACGATTACGACTTTAAGAGAATTTGGTACTCGCCCAAAGCGGATCAAGTGCGCGAGTGGATTTCCAAAACCAAGTGCTATTGCACGTACGAATGTTTCTTGACGGTGAACATTTTGTTCAACCCGTTGATGTATCCCGTCATCTTGAAAGAATGGGCGACGCTCAAGTGGGCACAGTTGCGTCACGGACTCGGTGCAGAGGTGATGCAAGCCGCGCCGCGCCCAGTGGAAAGTTATCAGGTAAGACTCTGATTTGGAGAGTGCTGACGCCGTAATGTACAAAAATCATCGAATCTCACTGGTGTTGCCGTGTTACAACGAAGAGCACGGCTTGGTGGAAGTGTTTCGCGATCTGAACCGCAACATCGTGGATGAAGTGATCGCAGTGGACAACAATTCGACGGACCACACTGCCGAAGTGGCGCGTCGCTTTGGTGCCACAGTGATTCGCGAAACCAAGCAAGGGTATGGCGCCGCGTACAAAGCCGGCTTGCGCGCAGCGACCGGCGACATCATCGTCACAATGGACGCCGACGGCACCTACCCGCGCAACTTTATTCCGATTCTGCTCGACGTGATGATTGATGAAGGGTACGATTTCATCACTTGCGATCGCACGGGGCACAAGGACAAACCGAGTAACTGGTTGCGCGTCTTTGGCAACGATGTGCTCAATTTTTTCATCCTGCTCCTCTTTTGGTTTCGCGTGCGCGATTCACAATCGGGGATGTGGGTGTTTCGCCGCTGGATTCTGGCGCATTTGAATCTGACTAGTGATGGAATGGCGTTCTCGGAAGAAATCAAACTCGAAGCGATGTCGAAAAAGAAATTGATTCGCTCGACCGAGTTGCCCATCTACTACAAGGAACGTCACGGCGTCAGCAAACTACGTATCTGGCGCGACGGGTTCTACAATTTGTTCTTTCTCTTTCGCAAGCGTTTTGGTTTGTTGGGGTATGCACCGCCGCTGATAGACCCCAACGATCCGAATTTGCAAAAACGTTGAAACGCGCAGAAAATAAGCGGGCAATTTGACTGCCCGCTTTTTTGTGAGTTATGAGTAACACTGTTTCTTGTGGAACACCGAGTAC
>JAOACU010000455.1 GCA_026417715.1 Anaerolineae bacterium
GCACATCACTTTGCCACCGTAACGCGCCGCCATCTTCACCTGCTCGATGATGCTCGCGTCGTGCGCTTGTCCCATCACGACAGTCATATTTGCGCCGGCTTTGAACATCATCTCGGCTTCTAGTCCCGCGCCGTCCATCGTCTTCAGATCGGCAACGATGGGCACATCGGGAAATTCTTTGCGCAGCGCGCGAATGCCGTGCAAACCTTCGGCAAGGATGAGCGGTGTGCCGGCTTCCAACCAATCCGCGCCCGCGCGTATCGCCGCGCGCGCGACGCTGAGTGCTTCATCAATCGTTGTTAGGTCGAGAGAAATTTGGACGAGAGGTTGCATTGTAACTCCAGTTGGTCAGTGGGACAGTAGGACAGTGGAACAGTAGGACAGTGACACTGTTCCACTGTCTCACTGACTCACTGTCCCACTGTCTCACTGATTCACTGTCTCACTGTCCAACTGATTCACTATGTCTGTAGAAGGTCCCGCTACCGTTCCCGAAAACCAAACCCCATACGATCAAATCGTCGCGCAGACGCGTCGCGAGCATCGCTTGTTCAGCGTGCACTGGGAGTTGACGTATCGTTGCAATCAACAATGCTCGCACTGCTATCTCGATGTGTGCCCGCCAAGTGCCGCGCCCGACGAGTTGAGCACAGCGGAGTGTTTTCGCGTGATGGACGAACTTGCCGAACTCGGCGCGCTCAACCTGACTCTTTCAGGTGGTGAGATGTTAGTGCGGCACGATTGGTTCGAGATCGCGCGCTATGCGCGCACGCGCAAATTCCTGCTACGGCTCTTCACCAACGGTATCCTCATTACTCCGCGCGTCGCCGATCAGATGGCAGAACTGCATCCGTACGCCGTCGAAATCAGCGTGTATGGCGCGGACGCAGAAACGCACGAGCGCATTACACGGCGCGCGCGTTCGTTCGAGTTGACGAGGCGCGCGTTTCAACTATTGCGCGAGCGCGGCGTCCACACGGTCTTCAAAACACCATTGATGCGCGAGAACGTGCGCCAATTTCACGCTTTGCGCGCGCTTGCCGATTCTCTAGGCGCGCGTTTTCGTTACGACATCACCATTACCACGAAGGATGATGGTGGACGCGCGCCGCTTGCACATCGTTTGACATACGACGATTTGGTGTGGCTCTTTCGTGAAGCGATTGACCCGGCACTCTGGGTCGAACGCAAACTCACACCCCAGACGCGCACATGTGCCATCGCCACCAACGCCCTCGCGATTGATCCACAAGGGAATGTCTCGCCGTGCGTCCAAGTGCGACAACGCATTGGCAACGTACGCGAACAATCGCTGCGCGAAATTTGGCAAGCCGCGTCCGCGTGGAACGAACTCAGCCACATCACGCTAAATGATTTGCCGGTGTGTCGCGTGTGCGAATTGCAAACCGTGTGCGTACGTTGTCACGGACTCGCGCTCCTTGAGGACGGCGATTTGCGCGCGCCCGCGACGGTGAACTGCCTCGAAGCCCTCGCGCGTCGTCAGGTGCTCATCGAGAAAGGTGTGCTCCCCGCAGATTTTCCGATTCCTGCGCATCTGCGCGAGTTGGTTTGAGCCATCGGTTTTGCCTGTGAATACTCGCGTCAACGAATGGACAACGAATAAACGAATGAGCGCCGCGCGGATTCGTCTATTCGTTCAGTATTTGTTGACGCGGTTTTTAAATCATCTTCAACTGTCGGCTTGGTGGTTGCACTAACGTAAATGATCGAACGCACTCGATTAGGTAAAGTAACATTGCGCCGATTCACTCTCCTCATCGTTTTGTTTGCATTGTTCTTGACGCTGTGGAACCGCACGACACTCGCGCCTGCGCGCGCAGCAGGCACGATTTCGCTCACCGCGCTTGACGTCGCGTACACACAAAATTTCGACACGCTCGCGATGAGCGGCACATCGAGCGCGGTGCCGACAGGTTGGGATTTTGTCGAAAGCGGCTCGAACGCGAACAACACGTATACGGCGAACAACGGTTCAAGTAACGCGGGCGACACATACAGTTATGGCGCAACTGGTAGCACCGAGCGCGCGTTCGGTAGTTTGCAAAGCAGTACGCTGATTCCCACCATCGGCGCGAGTTTCACCAACAACACCGGCACAACCATCACCACACTCCGCATCGAGTATACCGGCGAAC
>JAOACU010000456.1 GCA_026417715.1 Anaerolineae bacterium
TCTCCGCGATGCTCACGATTCCCGCGACCGCTGTGGTGCTCTACAGCGCGGCAATGTCGGGCATCCCCACCGAATTCTACGAAGCCGCCGAGATTGATGGCGCGAACGCGCTACAACGCTGGTGGCACATCACTGTTCCTCTGATCAAATCCACGACGCTGTACCTCGTCGTGTTGTACACGATTGCTAGTTTCGAGGTGTTCGAGCGAATCTATGTGATGGTGCCCAGTGGTGTGGCTAACTCGACCCAAACTATCGTCACACAAATTTACAACAACGGCTTTAAGGATTTCGATTTTGGTGTTGCGTCGGCACAAGCGTTTGTGCTGTTTGTGATGATTGCAACGGTCGCGGTCTTTCAATTTCGCGCGCTACAAAGCGATGTGGAGTACTAGACGATGCATAAACTCACTCTGGGCAAAGTACTGGCTTGGTTCTTTCTAGTTTTCACAGCGGTCATCGCGCTCTTTCCGATGTACTGGCTCTTTGCCAACGCGTTTACGCCGATCACCGCGATTCCGCCCTTGACACCGATTCTTGTTCCCGCGTTCAAACTCGATAACTTTGAGCGTCTTTTGGTCAATAACAAACACTATTTGAACTGGATGGTCAACAGTCTCATTGTTGGACTTGCGGTGACCGCATGGCATATTTTCTTCGACACGCTCGCGGGCTACGCTTTTGCCAAAAAACGTTTCCCGCTCCGCAATGTCTTCTTTTGGATGATTCTCAGTACGATGATGATTCCGATTCACGTCACGTTCATTCCGCTCTACATCGTGAACCGCGCGTTGGGACTGATTGATTCGCTGTGGGCATTGATCTTGCCCGGCACCGCGAACGTCTTTGGCATCTTTTTGATGCGGCAGTACATTCAAACTTTACCTTCCGAACTCGAAGACGCGGCGCGCATTGATGGCTGTAGTGAATTTGGTGTCTTTTGGAATGTGATTTTGCCACTGGCGCGTCCTGCCATTGCCGCTCTAGCAATTTTCACTTTTGTTCGCAGTTGGAACGACTTTTTGTGGCCCGTCATTGCGTTGAACAAGCCACAGAATTACACGCTCACCGTTGGCGTCGCGAATATGCAAGGCGAATTTCTGACCGATTGGGGCATCATCTTTTCGGGCGCCGCGCTTGCCGCGCTACCAATGATTTTGTTCTTCCTCGCGTTCCAAAAATATTTCCTCGAAGGCGTGCGAATGGGCGCGCTGAAGGGATAGAGATTAGAGATTAGAGATTAGAGATTGGCAATCTCCAATCTCCAATCTCTAATCTCCACAAAGACCTATGACCAAACTTCAAGTCGCTGTAGTGGGTGCAGGGTTGCTAGGAGCGCGTCACGCGCGCGTCTTTAACGAACAACCCGAAACGGAATTGGTTGCGATTGCAGATGTCAACCCCGCGCGCGCTGACGTGGCGCAGCGTTACGGTTGCAAATTCTATCCTGATTTAGACACACTCTTGCAATTCGAGACGGTTGACGTTGTTGCGATTGCTACGCCCGATCATTTGCATCGCGCGCCAACGCTCACGGCGCTGGCGGCAGGCAAGCACGTCTTTCTGGAAAAACCACTTGCCACCACGCGCGAAGACGCTTGTGCGATTGTCAACGCCGCCACACAATCGAATCGCGTGGTGATGGTCAACTATAGCCAGCGTTTCGTGAGCGATCATCTGTGGATCAAACGCGCGCTCGACGATGGAATGTTAGGCAAGCCGCAAATCGTCATTTCGGTCAAGTTCGACACGATTTACGTGCCAACGGGAATGATTCGCGCGTGGTCTGCGCACACTTCTCCCATCTTTTTTATGAGCAGTCACGATCTTGACCTGACCTGTTGGTTTCTGAACGCGCGACCAATTCAAGCGATCGCACACGAGACGCGTGGTACGCTCGACGCGCAAGGAATCACCGTGCACGATGGAGTGAACGCGTTGATCAAATTCGAGGGCGGTGTTAGCGCAAACTTTCATTCCTCGTGGATTCACCCCAACACCTATCCGCGCGTTGCGGACGGTTATCTGCAAATCATCGGCTCGGAATGCGCGCTGTTTTACAACAATCGTACGCGCACGGCGGAATTGTTCAATGCGCGCGGCGGACAAAAAATTGAATTCACCGGGCCGCACACGGCAGACATTGTGGACG
>JAOACU010000457.1 GCA_026417715.1 Anaerolineae bacterium
AGATGTGTATAAGAGACAGATGTACCAATGAACCAATGAGCCAAAGGCGTGGAGTAAACACATTTGGCAGGGCTGTGCAAAGTCTATTGACGGGCGAATAAATTCACGCCAACAATTACCTGAAGCTCGCCTTCGCGGGCTGATTTAGCCGACAGCGGTCGGCTTCGGGTCGTCGTCGCGGCGACTTGCAGTCGCCAACAACCAACTTTGCACCAATCCTGGCGCGTACACGTGAAATAGTGTTAACCTGAAACTTGAAATGTGGTATAATCTGAACGAAGGTGATGAATGGCAAATAAAACATTGGTGCGTATCCCAGTGGGTGAACTGGTTGAGAATCCTAATCGTATCGTGGCGCGTGTAGTTCGAGAACGTAAACCTATCGCGGTTGAGAAACACGGCAAAGTATTGATTTTGCTCACGCCTTGGCGCGCGCGTCGATGGCGTCGGCGCAAAAGGACAACAGACCTTAAAACATTCCTTGCGGCAGCAGGCAGTTGGAAATCAGAAGACGTAGATGCTCGCTCTCCTGACACACCTTTCATCAGTTGAGACTCCAGATGTCCCGCATCCTTATACAACATACCGACGCGTTGACGCTTGATGAGCAGAATCGCGTCTTGAAAAATGTAAATATCGCGATTGACGGCAGAACGATTGTCGCGATGGGCGACGCGCCGCGCGATTTTGTTGCGGACGAAATCATTGATGGGCGCAACCACGTTGCGTTGCCTGCGTTCTTCAACGCGCATACGCACGCGCCAATGTCGTTGCAACGCGGCTGGGCAGAAGATTTGCCGTTCGACCGTTGGCTGAATGAACGCATCTGGGTTGCCGAGTCCGCATTGACGGAAGAGGATGTGTATTGGGGTGCCGCGCTTGCCGCGTGCGAGATGATTCGGCACGGTATCGTCGCGTTCGCGGATCATTACTTTTGGATGAACCAAGTCGCGCGTGTCGTCGAAGAATCGGGGATGAAAGCATCGCTCGCGTGGTGCGTGTTTGGTATCGGCGCGGACAAGGAAGTGGGTGGCGCATCACTCGAACACACCGAAGAGTTTGTGCGGCAGTGGCACAACGCCGGCGATGGACGCATCAAAACCACGTTGGGTCCACACTCACCGTACATCTGTCCGCCGGAATTTTTGCGCCGCGCAGCAAACGACGCGGCGAAACTTGGCGTGGGCATTCACTTGCACGTTGCCGAATCGCAAGAGCAGGTGGAGCGTTCGTTGCGCGAGCACGGCAAAACGCCGGTCGCGCACCTTGCGTCGCTCGGTGTTTTCGATGTGCCGACAATTGCCGCGCACTGTCTCTACGTCAGCGACGATGACCTTACAATTCTCGCGGACAAGCGCGTGACGGTGGCGCATTGCCCCAAGACCTACCTCAAGTTGGCGATGGGCAACGCGCGCGTGCCGGCAATGCTTGCGCGCGGCGTGAATGTCGCGCTGGGCACAGATGGCGCGGCATCGAACAACTCGCTCGACGTTTTGGAATCGGCGCGCATTGCAACGCTGTGGCAAAAGAACGAACATTGCGATCCCGAACTGATGCCCTCGATGCAAATGTTAAAATTGGCGACGCAAAACGGTGCGCACGCACTCGGCTTTGACGAGAGTGGCGTCTTGCGCGTCGGTGCGCGCGCGGACATCATCCTGTTCAATTTCGATAAACCGCATCTTTTACCGCGACACGATCTTGCCGCGAACATCGTGCACAGCGCGCACGCGAGCGATGTGGATTACGTCATTGCGGACGGGCGCGTGTTGCTTCGCAAGGGTGAACTGACAACACTCGACGAGGAAAAAATTTTGCGCGAGGCAGAACGCCGCGCGTTTCGACTCGTCGGTTCGGAGATGTGGCAGGTGCGCGCGTATAACGATTGACAAAGAAGGCGAGTCTGTGACTCGCCTTTTTTTGTCGAATAAATTTGCCGCCGATAAGCCCCCGCTCGCGTAGGCGGGCTTGGTTTTTTTGTCGCGGCGATTCACAGTCGCCAACCACCGACTTTGCACCCGCCCTAAAACATTTCTAGGGCTTTGTCAAAGTCGTGTTACCCTGTCATTCTGAGCGACCGAAGGGAGCGAAGAATCTCTCAAAGGACTTTGC